>NZ_JBAHZB010000274.1:0-254 GCF_036697315.1 Alteromonas sp. 14N.309.X.WAT.G.H12 | reverse complement strand
GCGGCTTCCGAAGGGTTACTCAATGTGGACGTGTCGGTGCTCGATGCCGCTGGCAATCTCGCCAGTGTTTCGACTTCTGGCCTTATCGATCTCACACTCCCAATACTGAACCTGGATGCACTGTCCAACCTCAACAGCGCCACCCCCACCATCAGCGGTACTTGTGATGAAATTGGGGCGGTGATCAGTATTGAAGTCACCGACAGTGACAGCGATACCCAAAGTTTCACCACCACCGTATTGCCTGACGGTTC
>NZ_JBAHZB010000273.1:0-274 GCF_036697315.1 Alteromonas sp. 14N.309.X.WAT.G.H12 | reverse complement strand
CTTGTAGCTCAGCTGGTTAGAGCGCACCCCTGATAAGGGTGAGGTCGGCAGTTCAAGTCTGCCCAAGCCTACCAATTTCTTCCTTATACTGCGTTAGTTCAACGCTTATGTGCCCTTCGCACACGACGCGTTAAACTGCCTTGTTTAAGCAAGAAATACAACGATTAACCATCGTGTAGAAAGTTAAGTAGTTCGATGGGGCTATAGCTCAGCTGGGAGAGCGCCTGATTTGCATTCAGGAGGTCAGCAGTTCGATCCTGCTTAGCTCCACCAC
>NZ_JBAHZB010000272.1:0-280 GCF_036697315.1 Alteromonas sp. 14N.309.X.WAT.G.H12 | reverse complement strand
GCAAATGTCTGGGTCTCATCGTCAGCATCAGTGACGCTGATAGCCACTGATTCACCAGCCGCTAAATCTGTATTCCCAGTGATGGTGGGCGTTGAGTCGTTGCCTAATCCGGGATCGGTTACCGTTAGGGTCGGTGCTGTGGTATCGATGCTACCGGTTTCATTCACGGTAATACTGTTGCCCGCATTGTCGGTAGCGGTGACGGCAACCGTATAATCACCTTCAGCCAGGTCATCGGGTATCGTAGCGCTGAAGGAACCGTCAGGTTGGACAGTAGCCG
>NZ_JBAHZB010000271.1:0-294 GCF_036697315.1 Alteromonas sp. 14N.309.X.WAT.G.H12 | reverse complement strand
AGTCACCAATTCACCAGCCGCTAAATCTGTATTACCGGTGATGGTGGGCGTGGCGTCATTGCCTAATCCGGGATCGGCTACCGTTAGGGTAGGTGCTGAGGTATCCACAGACCCATCTTCATTCACCGTGGTGGTGTTTCCTGCATCATCAGTAGCTGTTACTGAAATAGTATAATCACCTTCAGCGAGTGCAGTAGGCACACCGGCAGTGTATGACCCGTCAGGTTGGACAGTAGCCGTAAATGTCTGGGTATCATCGTCAGCATCAGTGACGCTGATAGTCACCAACTCACC
>NZ_JBAHZB010000270.1:0-295 GCF_036697315.1 Alteromonas sp. 14N.309.X.WAT.G.H12 | reverse complement strand
AATGAACCGTCAGGTAATACGGTGGTTGTGAAGGTCTGGGTATCGCTGTCACTGTCGGTGACTTCGATACTGATCACTGCACCAATTTCATCACAAGTACCGCTGATGGTGGGGGTGGCACTGTTGAGGTTGGACAGCGCATCCAGGTTCAGTATTGGGAGCGTAAGATCGATAAGGCCGGTTGTAGAAACACTGGCGAGATTGCCAGCGGCATCCAACACCGACACGTCCACATTGAGTAACCCTTCGGAAGCCGCAGCCGGTAAATCTACTGAGAAAGAACCGTCAGGCAATA
>NZ_JBAHZB010000026.1:0-38841 GCF_036697315.1 Alteromonas sp. 14N.309.X.WAT.G.H12 | reverse complement strand
GCATAAGGCCAACGGCACCGGCAATAAGTACACCGATACTCAGCACCACCGCTAACCTGTTTTTTCTGCGTGGGTTCATTGTTTTTATCCTGTATTGTTCTTTTTAAGGTGTTTGCGTGTCATGTTGTCTTTTTCTTGCTTTTTGAATACGTGCTTTTCGTTGTTTTTCTGTGCTGATTTGCACAAGCAATGTACGGTGTTCCATACGGGTTTGGAACGTAATTAACACCATCATGATCGCGGTGATACCAAAGGACAACCATACGTAAAAACCGTAGCCGCCCATTGCAAGGAAAGCGTCTAGCGAATCAAATTGCATGTTCTTTTTCCTTTTGCTCAGCGAGGGATTGCACCCAAGGACGGTGAATTTCCCGTCGAATAATTTCGTTTCTTAGCCGCATGGTGGTAACTGCGGCAATAAACAGTGCAAACCCCAACAGATTAATCAGTAGCGGCCAAAGCATTTCCGGCGCAATAGAGGGTTTATCCAGTTTTGTAATGGTGGCGCCCTGATGTAGGGTATTCCACCATTCCACTGAATAATGAATAATGGGAATGTTCACCACACCAACCAGCGCCATAACCCCGGCCGCTTTTCCCGCTTGCTGTTTATCTTCAAAAGCACTGTAGAGCGCAATAACGCCAAAATACAAAAACAGCAGAATTAACTCTGAGGTCAGTCGCGCATCCCATACCCACCAGGCTCCCCACATGGGTTTCCCCCATGCAGCCCCGGTGACCAACGCAATAAACGTCATGGTTGCCCCAATCGGCGCCATGGCAATCATCGTCATATAAGCCGTGCGCCATTGCCATATAATTCCCACCAACGCGGCAATCGCCATGGCCACGTAGGTACTCATGGAAAGCATGGCACTGGGCACATGAATATAAATGATTCGAAAAGAATCCCCTTGCTGGTAATCCTGCGGCGCAAACGCCAACCCCCATACCGTACCAATCACCAAGCACACCACAGCAGTGCCCCAAAACCAAGGCGTTAGCGTCGTACATAATTGATAAGCCCGCTCGGGCTTAGCGTAAGGATGCAACCATTTCCACATCAGTTTTGACTCACTTTCAGGGCATAGGCAATAGCAGCAGGAGCCACTGCAATGGCCATTAACAACATTGCGCCAATAATAGCAATTTGCGCTCGATAAGGTAATGCTAGCGCCGCCGACTCTACGGCGGAGGTCGCAAAAATCAGTAACGGAATAAAAACCGGTATGAGTAGCAGCGCCAGAAGTAATCCGCCCCGTTGCAAACCCACGGTAAGACCCACCGCAATGGCACCGACTAAGGATAACAAGGGCGTACCTAATGCCAGCGTCATCATTAATACCAGATACATATTGAAAGTTAAATTCAGAAACAGTGCCAGTAAGGGGGAAAGGAGTAAGAGAGGAACAAATGAAACTAACCAATGGCACAAAACCTTTACGCAAGCCACCTGATAGAGGGGTTGTCCTGACAACTGTATCTGTTCTAAAGAACCATCAACGAAATCATCTCGAAATAGCCGTTCCATTCCCAGCAATGAAGACAAAATCGCGGCAATCCAAATAATTCCCGGCCCAACTCGCTGTAGTGTTTCTGGCCCAGGCCCAATACCCAAAGGAAACAGGGTGACTACCATGATCAAAAACATTAAGGGTTGCATAAGTTCAGACTTTTGGCGAAACGCTAGCGTTAAATCGCGCATAAAGACGCCTTTAAACAAATTGTTCAAATCTGATACTCCAAATCCAGATAACAGATTTCCCCTGCTCTTGCCGATAGCGGTTGATGAGAGGTGGTGATAATAGCGCCACCGCTTTGTACATGCTGACACATTTTTTCTTCCAGCTGTTCGATACCGGTAACATCTAGGGCGGTAAAAGGCTCATCCAGTAACCACACCTTAGCCGCTTTTAAATATAACCGGGCCAATGCCACCCGGCGTTGCTGACCGGCGGACAGCTGTCGACAAGGAATATCTTCTAATCCCACCAAGCCAACAGTTAACAGTACCGCCATGATGTCTGCCAATTTGACACTAAGTTGATGTTGATAACACCAAAAACGTAAATTTTCTGCCGCTGACAATGCGCCGTTAAGGCCGGGTTTATGCCCTACGTAAAGCATTTGCTCATACCATTGTGTTCCTAACGGCTCACCATTCCAGGTAACCCTCCCCCTTTCAGGCTCACTTAAACCAGACAGGATACGTAACAAACTGGTTTTACCCGCACCATTTGGCCCGCGCAAATAAATCAGTTGTCCGGCACTAAGCGTCAAGGAAAGACCTTCAAATAGCGTTCGATCCCGTTTGATACAGCACAGATCGGTGGCAACTAGTTGTGACAACACATCCTCTCTTCAATGATTGGCATTTTTCCCAACTTGGCATTCTAGCATAGGGAAATTTAATCGCATCACGCCCATTAGCGTATTAAACTTTTTAATGATGTTCTTCACCCAGAAGCACAATTGACAAAATGAAAATGCGCGATTTTTCTTAATTAACCACAATAGCGGCCGATATGCCTGATATGAATCTTGAAATAGCAAAGCTACTAAGCGGAAAGGCTCAGGTCGACGGCGCGCCAGTAGCCACGGCATCGTCCCAATCTGAAACCCTGGCCACATTAGCCAAGGCGGTGGTTCAGCGCCTGCCTGATCACATATTGCAAATTACTTTGCCCCGTCAAAATATCCCCCCATTACAGGTGCAAATGCCACCGCAAAGTATTTCGCCTATACAAGGTATGTCCCATACGGGCATCGCCAAAGATACACAAGGCCGTGCCACACTGTTTGATCATTTACCAATAACACAGCAAGCAGTAATTACCCAAGCGGATACACAGCGGCTAATAAGAACATTGGCAGAACAAATCGGCAAGCAAACCTTACACATGGTAAGCCCGTCGAATCCGATAAAGCTCTATGCCCAAATAGAAGCCAATGAAGGCAGTAACATTTCATTAAAAATGCAATTACCTGGCTCACCGAAAGTGAACCTTTCTTTAAACAACACCCTGCTAGCGATGGCAAAGGTAGGTGAAAAAGTTCAGCTGGCCCTTGTGCCCGCCGCCCCTGCGACCAGAGACAACAGCAAAACAGACGGTTGGCAACTCACCTTCACGCCGACGGGCAGTAAGCCTGGCATGACCCAATCTCTGTCTGCCACTTCTCCGCTTATCAAGCTGGCAATCGCAAAGGCATTAAGTGCACAAGGCATACAGATTGAAACCTCATCGCCCAAGACCTTGCAAACCGCGCTAAAAATGCCACCAACCACGGGACCTGCACTCGTGAACTTACACATTAGTTTGCGTCTTTCTCAGTTGGTTGTTAGCGGGGTAGAAACTCAACCGAAGTTTGCGTTACCCCTAAAACCAGATAGCCTCGCCCAACTCCCCAATATGCCAAACGCCTTACAAAATATTGTCAAACAAACCAAAATGCCCTTGGCCATGGTTATAGATGGAGACGCTCCTAGTGGCCAAGCCCGCGCAAAAGCCAGCGTTGGGAAAACTGATGCTACCCCAGCCCTGTCTGACGAAACCACTTCGAAAGGCAAACTCGCGACTGATAATATAAATAAAGGTAGCAGCGCGGAGGTCACAGCCAAACAAAGCGCCGTTAATCTTCCCTTGTTTCAGGAAAAGGTCACTCAGCTATCCAGGCAACTCTTAGCAGAAACCGGCTCCACCCACACCGCCCTAACGAAACTCATCAATACCCTAAACGAAGTTAGCGCAAGCGGCTCTGCCCCCAGTAAAGTGCTGGCCCAACAATGGCGTGATCAACTTGGGATGATGGATGATAGCGTTAGGTTACAAACAGAAAAAAAAGTGCTAGCAGGAAATACGGGCAGCAATGTAACAGGTTCCACTGTAGAGCCCGCCTCTGTGAGCACGCAAATACAGCAGTTGTTATCAACACAAGCCCTAGTGACCCAACCTGTATCAATACTTTCTGCGCCTAACCAATCGGGTTTTATCAATGCCCTTATCGCCATGTTACAGGTGAATCTGGCGGGCAAGGCATTACGTAGTCAGCCCGATTTAGCCAAAGTGATGGATCAAGCTGAATCCATCATCGCCAAAGTGGTCAATACGGGGCAAACGCCCTCTCGACCATCCCGAGTTGTCAATGAATTTGCCCATATCGATAGTCGCAGTAATATGCTTAATCAGGTCAAAACCCTACTGGCTAACCATCAACAACAAAAAATACAAAATGCAGAAAGCCGCGCTGTGGGACAAGACACCCTGTACTACGTGCTTCCCGTTAGCCGTGATGGACAACCTGCACCTGAAATTCTATTTCGTACTGAAGAAAAACCGGAAAGTCAGCAAAAGGACACATCACAAAAACAAAAAATCTGGCACCTAACAATGAAGCTCAATGTAGGTGAGTTGGGAGAATTGTTAGCTAAAACCCGTATAACTGGCAACGATATTCATTTACAGCTTTACGCGTCTACCGATACATTACTTACTCAGGTTTACGATACCCTGCCCTTTTTACTTCGTCGTTTTTCGCAACTGGGGTTAAACATTGAACAACACAGCTGCCAAAGGGGGCGTTTACAGGGCTCGTTAAAAGAAGCCCCCTATCAGTTATTTGAGGCGCTGGTATGAGTAATAAAACCCGAAGAGCCATCGGCCTACGCTACGCCAGTGGTGATAAAAAAGCGGTACCGAAAGTGGTATCAAAAGGTTATGGAGAACTGGCTGACGCCATTATTCACGCGGCACAAGATGCAGGCATTCTTATTCATGAAGATCCACAGTTGTCCGAAATGTTGGCAACACTGGATTTAGGGCAGGAAATTCCAGAATCACTGTATTACGTGATTGCAGAATTAATTGCATATTCTTATATGCTACAGGGAAAGATCCCCGAAGGATGGGAAGAAAGTGGCCACTTTCCGCAAAAAGCGTAAGCCGCCACTTCACATATTTTTAGCACTGGCAGGTCTATAGCGTTTCTTCAGATTCGCCTTCTGGTTTTTCAGTAGACTCGACTTTTGTTAACAGTAATTCTGCCCGCAGTTTCGTTTCGATATCATTAGCAATATCTGGGTTTTGTTTCAAAAATCCCACAACATTCGCTTTACCTTGACCAATTCGGTCACCATTATAGCTGTACCATGCACCGGCTTTATCCACCAATTTTTGCTTCACGCCTAAATCGATAAGCTCGGCTTCTTTACTGATACCTTCACCATAACGAATAATAAATTCTGCTTGTTTAAACGGTGGTGCAACTTTATTTTTCACCACTTTAACGCGGGTTTCGTTACCAACCACTTCGTCGCCTTCTTTTACTGAACCGATACGACGTATATCAAGACGCACCGACGCGTAGAATTTTAAGGCATTCCCCCCTGTGGTGGTTTCCGGATTACCAAACATCACCCCGATTTTCATGCGGATCTGGTTGATGAAGATACACAAGGTATTGGTTTTCTTAATATTGGCAGTTAACTTACGTAGCGCCTGCGACATTAAACGGGCTTGTAACCCTACGTGAGAATCCCCCATATCCCCTTCAATTTCCGCTTTAGGCGTTAACGCCGCAACGGAATCCACAATCACCACATCTACCGCACCAGAACGTACCAGCATGTCACAGATTTCCAGCGCTTGCTCTCCTGTATCTGGCTGAGACACCAGGAGATCATCAATATTAACCCCTAATTTACCGGCGTAGATAGGATCAAGAGCGTGCTCTGCATCCACAAACGCACAGGTTTTGCCCTGCTTTTGTGCCTCGGCGATAACCTGTAACGTTAAGGTTGTTTTACCTGATGATTCAGGACCGTAAATCTCCACGACCCGACCACATGGCAAACCACCTATGCCCAACGCCACATCAATACTCAGAGACCCGGTAGATATGGCATCAATGTCCATGGCTTGATTATCGCCCAGACGCATAATGGCACCTTTACCAAATTGCTTTTCAATTTGGCCCAATGCGGCAGAAAGTGCTTTTGATTTATTGTTGTCCACGATATTATCCTCAAGATAATGAAGGCTTTGCCGCCAACCTGTTTATCTGTTACGTCGCCAGTAAAATAGATGCTCTATTTAAACCGATGGAAAACAGCAGGAGACCCGCATAGCGTAATTCAATTGTTGAATGCATTTTATACTGTATACATGTACAGTCAAGTCTAAATTGAAATTAAGTTTGTCTTACTTTGTTTTCTTCAGCAACCAGTCGTTGGTACAGAAAGTTAATGGCATAGTTTATGGCCTGTTCCCGTACCGACAAGCGATCGCCGTCAAACCGACAACACTGGGTGATCAGCGCTCCCTTTACCATAAATCCAAACCAAACTGTGCCCACCGGCTTTGTCGCGGTTCCGCCACTGGGCCCCGCAATACCACTGACCGAAACGGCGATATCCGCGCCACTGTTTTTCACTACCCCAGTTACCATTTGTGCCACGGTTTGCTCAGACACCGCCCCAAATTGAGCAAGGGTCCCCTGAGTGACGCCAAGGCATTGCTGCTTAGCCTCATTAGAATAGGTCACCCATGACTGATTAAACCACTGGGAACTCCCCGCCACACTGGTTAGCGCGTAGGCGATGCCACCACCGGTACAGGATTCGGCACAAGAGATAGTCCAGCCTCGCTGACGCAGGATATCACCCAGTTGCTCAACGTTCTTGAGTAAGGCGCTGAACGCAGAAACAGTTGAAAATTCGTCACTCATATCAATAATACATACCATTAAGCCATGGTTGCAGTGTAACATTTAACCTTGCACGCATTTAAAGCTTTGCGTTGTCTTTTTTTAAAACGGTCAGATGGCTTTGATGTGTACAGCTCATTCACACTGACTCATTACTTTACTAGAGGTTTTTTTGGAATCACATACGCCCATGATGCGCCAATACCTGGCCATCAAAGCTCAACATCCGACTATTTTATTGTTTTACCGCATGGGAGATTTTTATGAGCTCTTTTTTGATGACGCTAAAAAAGCCGCGCATCTGCTCGATATCTCTCTCACTGCACGCGGAAAGTCAGGCGGCGAGCCCATTCCCATGGCAGGCGTACCCTATCACGCAGTAGAAAGTTACCTAGCGAGACTGGTGAAAATGGGGGAATCAGTCGCGATTTGTGAGCAAATAGGCGATCCCGCCACCAGTAAGGGGCCCGTTGAAAGACAAGTACAACGCATTGTCACCCCAGGGACTGTCACCGACGAAGCCCTATTAGAAGAAAGACGAGACAATCTCCTTGCCGCGGTTTGTGGTCATAGCATGCAATATGGTGTGGCCACCTTGGATATCAGCAGTGGTCGCTTTTTGGTATCGGAATGCAACAGTGATGAACAATTACTGGCTGAACTGCAACGATTAAATCCAGCGGAACTCCTTTACCCTGAAGGCTTTGAAAGCCTGCACCTTATAGAAAAACGTAAAGGGTTACGCCGTCGCCCAGAATGGGAATTCGACGTACAAAGTGCAGAAGAGCAACTCAATCAACAATTTGCCACCCAAAGTCTCGATGGCTTTGGTATTGAAGGTTTAGATAAAGCCATCGGTGCAGCGGGCTGCGTGCTTCAGTATGTAAAAGATACCCAACGTACCGCATTACCTCATATACGCCGTATTCAAAAAGAGCAGCAAGAAACCCGCATTCAACTGGATGCCGCCACGCGACGAAACCTCGAACTGACACAAAATTTGTCCGGCGGCCAAGAAAACACCTTATTTAGTGTACTTGATACCACAGCAACCCCCATGGGTAGCCGATTGTTACAACGCTATTTACATGCGCCCATTACCGACCATTACGAATTAAATTTACGACAAAAAGCCATTGGCGCATTAATTGATAACGGCTACGATGCCATTGCTGACACCCTAAAACGCATCGGTGATATAGAGCGCATCATGGCAAGGCTAGCATTACGTTCTGCCAGACCCCGGGATTTTTCCCGTTTAAGAAATGCATTAAATGAACTGCCCGATTTACTCACGCTATTAAAAAGCTATCACAACCCCTTATTGACGAGCCTTACTAAAGCCATAGGTACGTATCCTGAATTACAGGCTTTACTTAACGCTGCCATTGTGGACAACCCTCCCGTGGTGATCCGTGATGGCGGCGTTATCGCCGAAGGATTTAACGAAGAACTCGATGAACTGCGAGCCCTATCTCAAGGTGCCACGGATTACCTCACTGCCCTTGAGCTTCGTGAGAGGGAGCGCACCGGCGTCGCCACCCTTAAAGTGGGTTACAATAAAGTCCACGGCTTCTTTATCGAATTAAGTCGCGCCAACAGTGGTAGTGCACCGGCCGACTATATTCGTCGTCAAACACTGAAAAACACCGAACGCTATATTACCCCCGAGCTCAAAGAGCACGAGGATAAAGTGCTGACCAGCCAAAGTCGGGCCCTCGCTTTAGAAAAGCAGCTGTATGAATCCTTATTTGATGCTTTTGGGCCCCATTTAACGTCCCTTATCGATACCGCAGAAGCACTGGCGAAACTGGATGTTTTACAGTGTTTTGCCGAGCGAGCAGTGACCTTGGATCTACGTTGTCCAACCCTTACTGATCAAAGGGAAATCGACTATAAATCTGGCCGCCATCTAGTGGTTGAACAAGTTATGGATGACCCCTTTATTGCCAATCCGGTGACATTAAACGCCCAGACTCAAATGCTCATAATTACCGGCCCCAATATGGGCGGTAAATCAACCTATATGCGCCAAACAGCGCTTATTGTACTGATGGCCTATTTAGGCAGTTATGTCCCCGCAGAAGATGCCAATATTGGCCGCATTGATCGTATATTCACCCGTATTGGTGCCTCTGATGATCTTGCCTCTGGACGCTCTACTTTCATGGTGGAGATGACAGAAACGGCCAACATTCTGCACAATGCCACCCAGCACTCATTAGTGCTAATGGATGAAATAGGTCGCGGCACCAGCACCTACGATGGTTTATCTTTGGCCTGGGCCTGTGCCTGCTATCTGGCCCGGGAAATAAAAGCCTATACGCTGTTTGCCACCCACTACTTTGAACTTACCCAGTTGGCAGAAAAAGAAAAAGGCGTGAAAAACGTTCACCTTGATGCCGTGGAACACGACGATACCATCCGCTTTATGCATACCGTTGCCAGCGGTGCCGCAAGTAAAAGTTACGGCTTACAGGTGGCTCAATTAGCCGGTGTGCCCCGCCCCGTTATCAAAGCTGCACAATTAAAATTACAACAACTGGAAAAACCGGCGCTAAGCGAGTCAGCAACCCGGCCTCTTACAACGTCAACCGTGGATCAGGCCACGACGAAAGGAGTCGCGGCACAGGCCACAGTACCGGGGCAATCTGAACTGTTGTTTACCGATAAACCCGATCCTTTACGCACCGCATTAGACGCACTTTCACCGGATGAGCTATCTCCGCGACAAGCCCTTGATGTGATATACACCCTGAAACGTTTGAGTCAGGCGTAAAATACTTCCAAAACCCGCGGGCAAACCGATTGTTTGCCCGCCCGTCTTTCGCTATACTATTGCGCCGTCCAAGTGTTGAGTTCTGTTCTGTCGCACTCAACGCATTATAGCCATAAAATCCAACGCCTTAGGTTTCGCATGACAAATTATATTTTCGTCACCGGTGGTGTCGTATCATCGCTCGGTAAAGGTATTGCTGCTGCTTCTTTAGCAGCTATTCTTGAAGCGCGTGGTCTCACCGTTACGATGTTAAAGCTGGATCCCTACATCAATGTAGATCCAGGCACCATGAGCCCCATTCAGCACGGAGAAGTCTTTGTCACCGATGACGGCGCAGAAACTGACCTTGATTTAGGTCACTATGAGCGCTTTATTCGTACTCGTATGACCAAACGAAATAACTTCACAACCGGTCGTGTTTACGAAGAAGTGCTGCGTCGCGAGCGCCGCGGTGATTACCTTGGGGCGACCATTCAGGTTATTCCTCATATCACCAATGAAATAAAGCGTCGGGTTATTGATGGCGCTGAAGGGCATGACGTGGCCATTGTTGAAGTTGGCGGTACGGTAGGTGATATTGAATCCCAACCCTTCCTCGAAGCAATTCGTCAGTTAGGTACTGAAGTAGGACGTGAACGTGCCATGTACATGCACCTCACGCTAGTTCCGTATATGCCTGCTTCAGGTGAAGTCAAAACAAAACCCACACAGCACTCGGTGAAAGAGCTTCGCTCTATCGGCATTCAGCCAGATATTTTAGTTTGCCGTAGTGTCGGCGCATTACCGGCAACGGAACGCTCAAAAATAGCCTTGTTTACCAATGTTGCCGACAAAGCGGTTATCTCCTTAAAAGATGTAGACAGTATTTACCGTATTCCTGCGGCGTTAAAAGCCCAGGGAATGGATCAACTGGTTGTGGACCGTTTTCAGCTAGACTGTAAAGAAGCCGATCTCACCGAATGGGAACAGGTGCTATACGCCGAGTCTAATCCTACCGGTGAAGTGAATATCGGCATGATAGGCAAATACGTGGAATTGCCGGATGCGTATAAATCGGTGAATGAGGCTTTAAAACACGCTGGCCTTAAAAATCGACTGACGGTGAACATCCACCATATCGATTCCCAAGATATCGAAAGCAAGGGAACTCAGGTTCTCGAAAAACTTGATGCGATTTTAGTTCCCGGTGGATTTGGTGAACGGGGCATCGAGGGCAAAATTGCCGCTGCGCGGTTCGCGCGGGAAAATAAAGTCCCCTATTTAGGTATTTGTTTGGGTATGCAGGTTGCTTTAATAGAATTTGCTCGTAATGTTGCTAATATGGAAAATGCCAACAGCACCGAATTTAATCCTGAAACACCTTATCCTGTTGTAGGCTTAATTACGGAATGGTTGGATGCAGATGGTTCGAAAGAACAGCGGGATGCCACCTCTGATTTAGGCGGTACTATGCGTCTTGGAAGTCAGTTGTGCCATCTTATTCCCGGTAGCAAGGTGCATGATATTTATGGCAGCGAAGAAATCTTTGAACGCCATCGTCACCGCTACGAAGTCAATAACAATTTGCGTGACCAAATAGAAGCAGCGGGACTGAAAGTCAGTGGCTTGTCCACAGACAAACGACTGGTTGAAGTGATTGAGCTTCCTGATCATCCTTGGTTTGTGGCCGGTCAGTTCCATCCGGAATTCACCTCTACGCCTAGAGATGGTCACCCGCTGTTTACCGGTTTCGTACAAGCAGCTGGACAATACCAGAAAGAAAACCATTGATTCTAATAGTAAAAGCCCTTCTCCCGGGGCCTTTTACACAAACAAACGTTGAGGAAATGAAATGGCGAAAATTGCTCGCATTATCGGACGCGAAATCCTGGATTCCCGTGGCAACCCCACGGTAGAAGCGGATGTCTATCTGGACTCTGGAGCCATGGGTCGTGCTGCCGCACCTTCAGGTGCATCAACCGGTTCCCGGGAAGCACTTGAATTGCGTGACGGTGATAAATCACGCTACATGGGTAAAGGCGTTGAAAAAGCCGTTGGGGCAGTGAATGATGTTATCGCACCGGCATTAATCGGCATGGATCCACTGGCCCAAGCCGATATCGATAACAAAATGCTTGAACTAGACGGCACAGAAAACAAGGAAAACCTGGGTGCCAATGCCATCCTTGCGGTTTCTCTTGCTGTGGCTAAAGCTGCCGCTATCGAGAAAGGCGTGGCTTTGTATGAACACATCGCTGATTTAAACGGTACTTCAGGCCAGTATTCAATGCCTGTGCCTATGATGAACATCATCAATGGCGGTGAGCATGCAGACAACAACGTGGACATTCAAGAATTCATGGTGCAACCCGTTGGCGCAAAAAGCTTCAAAGAAGCGTTACGCATGGGTGCAGAGATTTTCCATAACCTGAAAAAAGTACTTTCTGCAAAAGGCCTCAACACTGCCGTGGGTGATGAAGGTGGCTTTGCCCCTAACTTAAGCTCAAACGCAGAAGCCCTGGCAGTGATTGTGGAAGCCGTGGAAAAAGCCGGTTACAAAATGAATGAAGACGTTACCTTGGCATTAGATTGTGCTGCGTCTGAATTCTACAAAGACGGTCAATATGTGCTTTCCGGTGAAAGCAAATCTTTCGATTCTGAAACCTTTGGTGATTACCTGGCCGAACTGGCTGAGCAATATCCTATTGTTTCTATCGAAGACGGTCTGGACGAAAGTGACTGGGACGGTTGGGCAAGCCTCACCAAGAAAATTGGTGAAAAAGTTCAACTGGTTGGCGACGATTTATTTGTTACCAACACCAAGATCTTAAGTCGCGGTATCGAGAATGGCATCGGTAACTCCATTTTGATTAAATTCAATCAAATTGGCTCACTCACCGAAACCCTGAACGCCATAAAAATGGCCAAGGATGCCGGTTTTACTGCCGTTATTTCTCACCGTTCTGGCGAAACTGAAGATGCGACCATTGCTGATTTAGCCGTAGGCACAGCCGCGGGACAAATCAAAACCGGTTCTCTTTGTCGCTCGGATCGCGTGGCTAAGTATAACCAACTACTACGTATTGAGCAGGCTTTAGGCGACAAGGCGGTTTACCGTGGTCGTTCTGAAATTAAAGGTCAGTAAAAGTATGGATTACGGGTAGCGCTAGCTACCCGTTCTTTTTAGTGCTACTTTACTGATAAATATTCATATATCATCGTTTCCATGTCGTCAGGTTCTGCATCGCCATCAAGTCAGACAGATTTATTTACTGCCACAGGCTCTGCTGACGAAAAGCCCATTTATACTGAGATCTGCAATGCCCTGTACGAGCGGGAATTGGCGTATCTGTCTCAATTTGGCCCCGATCTAGCGACACAGTTAAAACGACGTATTGGTGCCCTGCCACATCGCATCCAGCGAGCAGCACATTACCTTGCACATCACACAACACCGCTAAATGTAGATAGCCACAACGGCAGTTGGCAATATAAACAGCCAGCACGCTGCCCGGGTACGAAAATTCACAGCGAAAATATTCATAACTGGTTAAACAAACATGCCGCTTATGGGTTGCCCATCCCTATTTATGTACAGCATTACGATGAAGAACATATAGAACTGGATTCCATCGATCGGGTGATCACTGAGAATAAAACCCTGCATACCAATAAGTATGGCTGGTTTAGTTATGATGGATTGTGTTTGGAAAACCCCAGCAATAGTGAACCACGCATACTGAAACCCACAAAATCTATCATGGCTTCTGCGTGTTGTGGCCATCGCTGGAACCATAAAGGTAAACAAACCCCACGCACGTTAACCTTGAGAGAATTGTTGCTTTCTACCACCATAAATTGGAAAAACTTCTCCCAATAGTCCCCTTACTATTCTTTCTATAGGATGAATATAACTAATTTTTATAGTCATCATGGTAAAGAAAGGTTGACCTCAGGGCCCGACATGGTTACATTGTCGACTATCAACTGGACAGGCAAGAATTCCACTATTATGTGTAAGCAAAATTTGCTCTTTTCTCTTCTACTCCTCATGGCAGCCAGACTGTACGGGTAGATTGCATCCAGTTAAAGGAATCTCCAACAAACCCGTGCATTGCACGGGTTTTTTTTTATATTTTCACCACAAACATGAGTAACGGCCATGACGAATCAAGTAAAAATCTTTGATACCACATTGCGCGACGGCGAGCAGGCTCTGTCCGCCAGTTTAAGTGCCAAAGAAAAACTACAGATCGCTCTGGCACTTGAACGTTTAGGCGTTGACATCATAGAAGCCGGTTTTCCGGTCTCCTCTCCAGGGGATTTTCAGTCCGTGCAGATGATTGCCCGAGAAATAAAAAACAGTATTGTCTGTGGTCTGTCTCGTGCTTTAGAAAAAGATATCGATGCCTGTGGACAAGCCTTACAGGTAGCAGAGCAATTCCGTATTCACACCTTTATCGCCACTTCGGACATCCACGTAGGTGCCAAACTGCGCAAAACCCAGGATGAAGTGGTGGACATGGCTGTCGCTGCCATTAAACACGCCAGAAAATATACCGACGATGTGGAATTTTCTTGTGAAGATGCAGGGCGCACACATATTGATTACCTATGTAAAATGGTAGAATCGGCCATCAATGCAGGGGCAACAACGGTAAATATTCCAGATACCGTCGGTTATACCACCCCCACAGAATTTGGCGGCATTATTCAAAACCTGTATAACCGCGTGCCCAACATTGATAAAGCTACGATTTCGGTGCATTGCCACAACGACTTGGGCTTGGCAGTGGCCAACTCCTTGGCGGCGGTGGAACAAGGCGCTCGGCAGATTGAATGTACCATCAATGGTATTGGAGAGCGTGCCGGTAACTGCTCGCTAGAAGAAATAGCCATGATTTTGCAAACCCGCGAAGGATTGTTAGGTCTGCAAACCAACATCAATTCAACGGAAATTTTCCGCACATCAAAATTGGTTAGTCAATTGTGCAATATGCCGGTGCAGTCAAATAAAGCCATCGTGGGCGCGAACGCATTTAGCCACTCTTCGGGAATTCACCAAGATGGTGTATTAAAAGCGCAAAACACTTATGAAATTATGACCCCTGAAAGTGTGGGCATAAATAAAAACAACCTGAATCTGACCTCACGTTCCGGTCGTCATGTTATCAAGCACCGTCTGACGGAACTTGGCTATAAGGAAGATGATTACGATTTAGAAACTTTGTATAGCGCCTTCTTAGCACTGGCCGATAAAAAAGGTCAGGTGTATGACTATGATCTGGAGGCCTTATTGTTCTTCGATCAACAAAAGCACGAAGAAGCCCATTATCAGTTGCTGTATTTGCAAGCCAACTCCGGCCGAGAAATCATTCCAAGTGCCACCGTCAGACTTCAGGTTGGCGATGACACGGTTACCCAAACGGCCATCGGTAACGGCCCTGTGGATGCAGCCTTTAATGCCATCATTTCTATTTTAGGTCATGAAGACCTGGAAGTGGTCGACTTCAAACTCGACTCAAAGGGCGAAGGCGCAGATGCCTTGGCACAGGTAGGCGTTATCGCTACCTATAAAGGACGTCGCTTTCACGGTATCGGCTTGGCCACAGACATAGTCGAAGCCGGTGTGAAGGCCCTTATTTTTGTATTAAACAATACCTACGTTGCTGACCAAATCGATCAGCATAAGAATCAACAAGTACGCGTTGCAGGAGTATAAATGAGCGAATTTAATATTGCCGTACTCGCCGGAGACGGCATCGGCCCCGAAGTTATGCAGGAAGCGAATAAGGTACTGGATGCTATCGAGCAAAAATTCAGTGTCACCCTAAACCGCACAGCCCATCCTGTCGGCGGCTATGCTATTGATACCGAAGGCGAAGCACTACCTGCAAAAACATTGCAGGGATGCGAAGCTGCTGACGCGATTTTATTTGGCTCCATTGGTGGTCCTAAATGGGACGCACTGCCATTAGAAAAGCGCCCTGAACGCGCTGCCCTGCTAACCTTACGTAGCCATTTTGATTTATTCAGTAATTTACGTCCAGCAAAAATCTATCCTGGGCTGGAAAGCCTGTCACCACTGAGAGCGGATATCGCCGCCAGTGGCGTAGATGTCCTTGTTGTCAGAGAACTTACCAGCGGCATTTATTTTGGTCAGCCGAAAGGACGAGATGGCGAAGGCGAAGAAGAATATGCCTTTGATACCATGCGTTACTCCAAGCGTGAAATTCGTCGTATTGCCGTATCAGCCTTTGAAGCGGCTAGCAAACGTCGTGGTAAAGTGACATCGGTGGATAAAGCCAACGTGTTAATGTGCAGCCGATTATGGCGAGAAGTTACCGAAGAGGTTGCCAAAGACTACCCGAATGTTGAACTTGAGCACATTTATATCGACAACGCCACCATGCAGATCATGAAAGATCCTGCACAATTTGACGTTTTGTTATGCTCTAACCTTTTCGGTGATATTGTCTCTGACGAATGTGCCATGATGACCGGCTCCATGGGCTTGTTGGCATCGGCCAGTATGAACGAAGACGGCTTTGGGCTATATGAGCCTGCTGGCGGCTCTGCACCGGACATTGCGGGTAAAGGTATCGCCAACCCTATCGCACAAATACTTTCAGCGGCGATGATGTTGCGCTTTAGTCTGAACCTTCAAACTGCCGCCGATGCCATAGAAAAAGCCGTTATAGCCACCTTAGAAGCGGGCGTACTAACCGGCGAGTTGTTACCTGAACACAAGCGTGCTAACGCATCCACCACCGCGCAGGTCGGCGACGAAATTGTAAAACAAATTATGAACCAGGAGTAATGCACCGTCATGGCCAAGACCTTATATGACAAAGTCTGGGAAGCCCATATCGTAGACCAGATAGGTAACGATAGCTTATTGTATATCGACAGACATTTAATTCACGAAGTCACCTCACCTCAGGCCTTTGCCGGGCTGAACGACAAAGGACGTAAAGTCCGTCGTCCTGATCGTACCTTCGGTACGATGGATCACAGTATATCTACGCGCTCACTGGCTATTGATGCCTGTGGACCGGCTAATGCATTGCAGTTAAATACCCTTGCGAGAAACTGTGAAGCCCACGGTGTAAAACTCTACCCTGTAGGACACCAAAAACAGGGCATTGTACATGTTATGGGCCCAGAACTAGGGCTTATACATCCGGGAATGACCGTCGTCTGCGGCGACTCTCACACCGCCACCCATGGCGCTTTTGGTGCATTAGCATTCGGTATCGGTACGTCTCAGGTTGAACACGTATTAGCAACCCAAACGCTAAAACAAAGTAAAGCCAAAAGTATGCTAATTAAAGTTAATGGCACCCTGGCAGTTGGCATTACCGCAAAAGATATTATTCTTGCCATCATCGGCAGAATTGGTCATGCCGGGGCCACCGGTCATGTCATTGAATACGCCGGTGAAGCCATCCGTGCTTTGAGCATGGAAGAGCGAATGACCATCTGTAACATGAGCATCGAAGCGGGTGCTAAAGCCGGTATGGTTGCCCCTGATGACACAACATTTGCGTACGTACAAGGCCGCGAATATGCGCCGACTGGCGATAGCTGGGATGCAGCTGTTGCCTATTGGAAAACCCTTTACAGCGATGATGACGCACAGTTTGATACCGTTGTGGAATTAGAAGCCGCGGATATTGCGCCTCAGGTGACGTGGGGAACCAACCCCGGACAGGTCATTGGTGTTGATATGCCAGTGCCAGCACCGGAAGATTTTGCCGATGCGGTAGCCCAAGAAAGTGCGGCTAAAGCCCTGACCTACATGGGCTTATCTGCAGGTGAAAAGCTAGCCGATGTGCCTGTCAGCCATGTATTTATAGGCTCGTGCACAAACGGACGCATCGAAGACTTACGTGCCGCAGCATTTATCGCCAAACAGGGCAAGGTGGCTGACAATGTGACGGCGATTGTGGTCCCTGGTTCGGGACAGGTAAAACGTCAGGCCGAAGAAGAAGGACTCGATAAAATCTTTGCTGATGCGGGTTTTGAATGGCGTTTGCCTGGTTGTTCTATGTGTTTAGGCATGAATGACGACATTTTACAATCTGGCGATCGGTGTGCATCCACCAGCAACCGAAACTTCGAAGGACGTCAAGGTCGTGGCGCACGTACCCATTTAGTCAGTCCAGCGATGGCTGCTGCAGCAGCCATCAAGGGCCATTTTGCTGACGTTAGAGAATTTCAGGAGTAAATAATGAGCCAAGGTTTTACTACCCATAGTGGTCGTGCATGTCCCCTTGATCAGGCGAACATCGACACTGACCAAATCATACCAAAACAGTTTTTAACGGGCGTTACCCGCATTGGCTACGGAAAACACCTGTTTCATGATTGGCGCTATCTCGATTTACATGAGCAAGAACTTAACCCTGACTTTGCCCTTAACAAGCCAGAATATCAGGGTGCCAGCATTCTGTTATCTCGTGAAAACTTCGGTTGCGGCTCCAGTCGTGAGCACGCGCCTTGGGCATTGGCTGACTTCGGTTTTGATGTGATTATTGCTACGTCCTTTGCGGATATTTTTTACGGTAATTGCATTAATAACCAGTTGTTACCCATTGCACTACCTTCCGCAGACATGGATATCTTGTTTGAGGCGGTAAAAGCAGATCCTAACGTGAACCTGCACATTGATTTACCCGCACAAACCGTCAAGGTCGGTGAGCAGTCCATTCACTTCGATATTGCCGAGCACCACAAAACCAATTTGATTAAAGGCCTTGATGCCATTGGTCAAACCCTTGAATTGGCAGATCAAATAGAAAACTTTGAGCAGCAACAGCCGGCTTGGTTGTAAACTTAAAAACTGTTAAAGATACTGAAAAGGCGATGATTTACATCGCCTTTTTTATTATTTTAATGTCAAAATACTAAAATCTAGTTCTCTGTTCAGCCTACTTTTCGTATGCGTTTTAGCCCATGATAAAGGAGTATCCATGCTAAAGAATCTCTCCATTGATGAGGTCGTTCCTGGCATGTTTGTTAACCAGGTGACGGAACAATCGCGACAGCTCCGTGTTCGTTCCAGTGGCTTGGTAAAATCCAATGACGCCATTAAGAAGCTCAAAGAGATGGGCATCTTACGGGTGGAAGTAGACTATGGGAAAAGCAAATTACCCGAAGGGCACACTACGTCCGATGTGCCATCTGAAGTGCCCTCTTCACCGGTATTAAGCAAGACAGAGGCACTACAAATGGCCAATACCTTGTACGAAGAAGCCATCACCATTCAAAGCACCTTTTTAGCAACCTTAAATAATCAAGCGCCAGCAGATTTAACCCATACCCTGGAATTGTCTGAAAGCATTATACAGGCGGTCTTCGATAATCAGGATGCCATGTCATGTTTAACCATGATAAAAAACACCGATCCCTATCTTCTTGAGCATTCCATTAATTGTGCCATTTTAATGGCCATGTTTACCCATCACCTTGGCTATGATCGGGACACCATTGATGATGCCTGTATAGGCGCATTACTGATGGATGTGGGAATGACCCATATTCCGTCTGAGCTAAGAGAAAAAATCGCCACCCTAAATGCTTCCGACTGGAGTATTATTCAAAGTCATGTTGATATTGGCATAGAATTAGTTGAAAGCAGCGAACAAATTTCCGATTTAACCCTTGCGATTATTGCCCAACACCATGAACGGGAAGATGGTTCTGGGTATCCCAAAGGCCTTTCATCTGCAAAGATTAGTCCCTTTGCTAAAATGGCTGCCATTGTAGATAGTTACGATGCCATGATTTCCAGCCGTAGCCACCAATCCAGCATTACACCTACCGCGGCACTAAAACGGTTAACAAAAGATGAAACCTTGGATCAAACCCTAGTCGCACAATTTGTGCAATGTGTAGGCGTACACCCTGTGGGATCATTGGTAAAACTAAAAAGTGGTAGGCTGGGTATTGTCAGTAAGCAGCACCCAGAACAGCTTGCTAGCCCAGTGGTTATTACCTTTTACAGCATTAACGGCCGGCATTTCAATGAAATCAAACGCATCGATCTTGCCGTCGTTGATGATGAAATAGAGGCAGGGGTAAAGCCGGATGAATTTGATATTAACTTACCCCGCTTTTTCCGCGAGATCTTCATAAAGCAAATGTCCGCAAACTAAAAAGTGGAAAGCCCCTCAGGAAAGTGGGCTTACCAATCCGTTAGTGCGGCCATTGAAAATGATTTTCCCTCGAAGTTTAGGATCACCCGCTGCGGTTCTATTTTCACAATTTGCACTTTATCGCCAATCCAATCGCCTTCACCTAATTGCTTTCCATTAACCCTTACCCAGCGATCCGACTTCTCACTGGCATACATATGGGCACTAAACGTCATACTCGGTAGTCGGGTCAACATACGAACAGGCAATTGATCCACCCGCGGCATATCGTCTCTAACGTTGACTTTCGTCTCTTTCTTTTCATCCGTGGCCGTATTATCCAGCTCGGCGATGGCTTGATTAAAACGTGCCATCAACTCCGGCGACACCTCCACATCATCCTCAGGCGGTGCATTTAAAATCTCCCCTTCAATTTCGCTGTCATCCTCTGGGGTCGGCGCCGCTGTTTCCTTATTACTGGTCAAGGACGTCCCCTCAGTTTGGGGCGAGACCGGCATTGTTGGCATTTCCCCAGTCACCGTATTTGAGGATGATGACGCTGGGGAAGTTACTGATTGTAACGCCGTATCTCGCCCTGCATCCACAGCTTGTTGCGACAGGTTTGAGGGATCTTGCTGCTCTTCACCGGTTGTGGTCATTGTATTGCTGGCCACTTCAGCGTCTGAAGATGTGGGCCACCACAACGGATAAGCCCCCACAATAAATCCCACACCAACGCCCACCAAAATAACCAATGAAAAACGCATCAATTGACGAACGTTCTTCTTCCACAACGACGGCAATCCTTGCACCGTTGGCAAAAATAAACTGCGATTAAATTGATCGGATAGCGTGTGGTCGAGGGCGCGGGCAGAGGTATCTCTATCACCACGAATTAACGCCTGGGTCTGGGTTCTATATTGGGTATTGTTCTCAATTTCTACGGTCTGGTCAGGATCAATTTCTACCTGTTGTACCCCCATTTCAGCCAAGCCTTGTACCATTGCCTGACTGGTAACCAACCCAGATTTTCGAATTTTTACGGGGCCATTTTGCTTCGTAATTTGAACAATGACCATGCCCGGTTTTACCTTGTCGATATCGAGAATATCAGACATACCATCTCCCCAGACTAAAGCCGGCAACGAGGGCAACGACGAATGCGAGCCCTACCCACCATTTCATTTTATGCTGCAAACGCTGATATACCACATCTTCACCAAGGATCTGTTCTGCTGCGGCCAAAAAGATGGCTTTTTTAACCACCGCATGCTGTTTTGTAAACGACAAGGTTAACGCCCGATCACACAATAAATTGATCACTCTGGGGATACCACCGGTGATCTGGTAAATCGCCTTTAACGCCGATTGACTAAAAATACTGATATCCCCCTCAGCCACACTAAGGCGATGAGCCACATAAGCAGACACTTCAGGAGCCGTAAGTGGCAACAGATGATAGCGAGCGGTAATACGTTGTGCCAGTTGCCGCAATTCATTACGTTTAAGTAACTGCTGTAATTCAGGTTGGCCGATTAAGACAACTTTGAGCAACTTATCGCGGTTGGTTTCCAAATTCGTTAGCAAACGCAATTGCTCAAGCACTTCCGGCATCAAATGCTGGGCCTCGTCTATCATTAGCACCGTTGTAATGCCCGCCTGATGATTGTCAGCCAGTTTAGACAATATGCAATCGGTAAAGTACTTTAAGCTGGCTTTGTTTCCATCGTATGCAATCCCTAATTCGTCGCATACGGTTGCCAGTAACTCGATGGCGGAAAGCGTCGGGTTAAGGATCATTGCAACCTGCGTATTATCTGGCAGCTGCTGCAACAATTTGCGGGAAACCGTGGTTTTCCCTGTTCCCACCTCACCGGTTAGCATAACAAAGCCCCCGCTTTCGCGAAGACCAAATGTAAGGTGAGCCAGCGCTTCTTTGTGCCGAGGACTCATATAAAGGTAATCTGGGTTGGGCGCGATGGAAAACGGATTATCGTTAAGACCGAAATAATTAAGATACATGCCATTAAAGTAGTTAGCGATTGACGCCGACTAAACTACCCATCCCCACAACAGAAGTCAAAATCAAAGCGATTGAATGCGAAAAAAAGCTGTATCTGGCATAATTCACGTAAATTACCAGTATGTGTGAGTTATGAAAATCTATCTAGTTGGAGGGGCGATACGCGAC
Source organism: Alteromonas sp. 14N.309.X.WAT.G.H12 (assembly GCF_036697315.1). Classification (NCBI taxonomy): domain Bacteria; kingdom Pseudomonadati; phylum Pseudomonadota; class Gammaproteobacteria; order Alteromonadales; family Alteromonadaceae; genus Alteromonas; species Alteromonas sp. 14N.309.X.WAT.G.H12. The sequence goes on along the minus strand of NZ_JBAHZB010000026.1, from coordinate 17,051 downwards.
GGCCTGCTCGGTCGACCTGTTACAGAAAGAGATTGGGTGGTGGTAGGGGCAACCCCCGAGCAAATGCTCGCTCAAGGGTATACTCAGGTCGGTAAGGATTTTCCGGTTTTTTTACATCCGGACACCAAAGAAGAATATGCCCTTGCGCGCACAGAACGAAAATCCGGCAAAGGTTATACTGGCTTTGTGTGCCATGCAACGCCAGATGTCACATTAGAACAGGACTTACAACGTCGGGATCTAACCATTAACGCCATGGCACAAGACGCCAACGGCGAGATCCTCGACCCTTATCAAGGGCTTACCGATCTGGAAAATCGGCTTTTACGCCATGTGTCCCCTGCTTTTAGTGAAGATCCGTTACGGGTATTCAGGGTTGCTCGGTTTGCCGCACGTTATGCCCATCTAGGTTTTACTCTGGCACCTGAAACCCGCCACCTAATGAAAACCATGGCTGCCAAGGAAGAACTGACTTACCTCACCGCGGAACGGGTATGGAAAGAAACCCAACGCAGTTTAACCGAACAGCACCCTCAGGTGTATTTTCAAACGCTGGCAGAAAGCCAGTGTCTTGAGCCGTGGTTTAGCGAGTTAGTCCCCGTGATCGCCAACATCGGTCCCCATTTACAATCTGCCGCTGAGCATACCCACGATGCCTCACTGCTGTGGGCCGTCATAGGTACTCAAATTGATGCCACAGCCGCGGAGTCGTTGTGCAGCCGCTTAAAATGCGCCAATCACATCACAGAACTGTGCGTATTAAGTAGCCACTATTTTCACCTGCTTAGCGCCCCCATTTTGCCTGAAACCTGTCTTAAGGTATTTAATCAGTGCGATGCATGGCGTAAACCGGAACGCTTTTTACAAATACTCACCGTGATAAAACTCGCGTCAGATAACCCTGACAACCAACATCAACAAAATGAGAAAATTCGCCGGGCGCTCGCTGCCGCACGGGAACTGGATGCTAAGAAATTTGTTGCCCAAGGATTAAAAGGGGCAGAGATCGGCCGCGCCATAAACGACGGGCGGTTAACGGTTGTACAACAGCATCTCCGTTAGCGTCATTGTCATTAACTTTAATATCAATCATAAGAAGTGAAGTGCTATAATATACTTTTGATTATTGTGCTGTGAGATAGAATGACATTTGAAGAATTAGAGCTTGACGATACCCTTTGTCGGGCTGTCGCAGAAATGGGCTATGACGCGCCAACTTCGATTCAGTCTCTTGTTATCCCGCCGGCGATGGATGGCCAGGATATTCTTGCTTCGGCACCCACCGGTACGGGAAAAACAGCGGCATTTTTGCTGCCTGCTTGTCAATATTTGCTCGATTTCCCCCGTACCGAACCTGGCGCAACCCGTGTGCTGATTCTGACGCCGACACGAGAGCTTGCCCTTCAAGTATATGAACAAGCCTGCGCCATCACCCGTTTTACCGATTTGGTTTGCGGTGTTATTACCGGTGGCATCAACTACGGTACCGACAGAGACACCTTAAGTGAAAATCTGGATATTCTCGTGGCCACCCCAGGACGCCTATTCGAACATATCGAAAAAGAGTCTGCCGACTGTCGCAATATCGAATGTTTGATCCTCGATGAAGCCGATCGCATGTTAGATATGGGGTTTAGCGGCATTGTGGGGCAAATTGCCGCAGAAGCCCGCTGGCGTAAACAAAACATGTTGTTTTCAGCCACCTTGGAAGGCCCTGGCGTGAAGTATTTCGCCCGGGATATTCTTAACGAGCCGGTGGAGCTTGAAGCCAATCCGTCGCGCAAAGAAAAGGCAAAAACCCATCAGTGGTATCACCTGGCTGATGATTACGCCCATAAGGTCGCATTGCTAAAACATATCCTGCTCAATGATATCGCCAATGCAGTGGTGTTTGTTAAAACCCGCGAACGACTACAAGCGCTTAAAGACACGTTAATGTCGGAACAAATCAATGTGGCCTGGTTACAAGGGGAAATGCCGCAGGATAAGCGTAATGCCGCTCTGGCCCGTTTTAAAGCCGGTGAAGTTCCCATATTGCTGGCCACGGATGTTGCTGCTCGCGGTATCGATGTGCCCAATGTGAGCCATGTCATTAACTTCGATATGCCCAGAAAGGCCGATATCTACGTACACAGAATTGGCAGAACCGGACGCGCTGGCGCCAAAGGTACTGCCATTAGCCTTATTGAGGCTCATGATTTCGAAATGGTGGGTAAAGTATCTCGCTACTTAGGCGAACCTTTAAAAGCCCGCTATATAAACGGATTACGCCCTAAACACAAAGCCCCAAAAGTGGCGGCGAAGAAAAAAAGCAAAGTCGTCAAAGCGGTAAAGGTAAAGAAAAAGAAGAAAAAAAATGGAAAGAAAACCGGCTGAGGAGATTGCCATGAACTTCCCTGAAAAAATTGTTTTGGCATCGGGTAATGCTGGCAAAGTGAAAGAGTTCACCCATTTGTTTGCCCCCATGAATGTCACCGTTATGGCCCAAAAAGCATTGGGGGTCAGCGATATCCCCGAAACAGGCACAACTTTTGTAGAAAACGCGATTATCAAGGCTCGCTATGCCGCTCAAGAAACCGGCTTACCCGCCATTGCTGACGATTCTGGACTGGTGGTGAATACGTTAGGTGGCGCGCCAGGGATTTACTCTGCCCGCTATGCAGGTAGCCAAGCATCAGATTCCGATAATATGGATAAACTACTGACCGAATTACAAGATAAACCAGAACGGCGTGCCCATTTCTTTTGTTTGCTGGTATTTATGCGTCATGCAGAGGATCCTGTGCCCCTTATCAGCCAAGGCTACTGGCATGGCACCATTACTCATGAGGTTTCCGGTCATGGCGGTTTTGGTTATGATCCCATATTTTATGTTCCCTCTCATGGCTGCACGGCCGCTGAACTGGATCGACAGGTGAAAAACCAAATCAGTCATCGGGGTCAGGCCATGTCATTTTTACTAGAACAAATGAGACAAACATTTGCGTAACCCGCCCTTAAGCCTTTACATTCATATTCCTTGGTGTGTTCAAAAATGCCCGTATTGCGATTTTAACTCCCACGGACTCAAGTCGGCCTTACCCGAACAAGAATACGTGTCTCATTTATTAAGTGATTTACAGCACGATGAGGCCTACGTTACTAACCGGGAGATCACCAGTATTTTTATTGGGGGCGGCACACCGAGTTTATTTTCAGCCGATGCCATAGCCAAATTGCTGGCCGGTGTTAAAAACTGTATGGCGGTGTCACCCTCGGCGGAGATCACATTGGAAGCCAACCCAGGTACGCTGGAATCGGCGCGATTTAACGGCTATGCCGAGGCAGGTGTAAACCGCATCTCCATGGGTGTACAAAGCTTTCAAAATAATCATTTAACCCAACTTGGGCGGATCCACGATGCCCAGCAAGCCCGCGATGCCATTTTGCAGGCTAAAGAAGCGCCATTAAACAGCTTTAATATTGATCTTATGCATGGATTACCCAAGCAATCCTTAGACAATGCCTTGGCCGATTTAACCACGGCGATCCAGCAGTCCCCTGCCCATCTCTCCTGGTATCAACTGACCATTGAACCCAACACCCCGTTTTACTCGAAGCCCCCGGTATTGCCCGATGACGATACCTTGTGGGACATTCAAGCCCGAGGACATGCATTACTTGAGGACGCGGGGTATAAGCAATATGAAATATCCGGCTATAGCAAACCCGGTTATCAGTGTCAGCATAATCTGAATTATTGGCGCTTTGGTGATTACCTTGGTATCGGCTGCGGCGCCCATGGCAAGATTACCGATGCACACAATGGCCGCATTACTCGTACCGTTAAAGTTAAGCACCCCAGGGGTTATATGGATATGACGCGTCCTTATATGGATAAATCCTATGAGGTCGAGCGGGATGATTTGGCCTTTGAGTTTTTCATGAATCGCTTTCGTCTTGTTGAGCCATGCCCAAAATCAGACTTTTTCGATTATACCGGCACCACATTAACCCCACCGCAACGAAGCGCACTTAATCGCGCTATAGACCAAGGATTGTTAGAAGAAAACAATGATGAGTGGCAAGTGACGCCTCTGGGAAGACGGTATTTAAACAGTCTTTTATCTGCGTTTGTGTAGTTTTTTAACGGTACTATTCAGAAATAATGATATCGTACGGTTGTAAAGCCGGTAAGCTTTCACGTAGTTTCTCTTCAAGCACATTGAGCTTTTTCAGCTTATGACAAAACCATTGGGCACGGTTGTTCAACGATGCAGAACTGCCTTCTAAATCACCCATTTCGCCAAGCTGACGACTGATTTCTTCTAAGCGTTCACTGCTAATATCCACATGATTTTCATCCATACCGCCAATGGCTGATAATATTCCGCCCACCGACATCGAAATGGCCTCTTCAATTTGCGCTTCAATATCACTGTCAACGAAGTGATCCACACTTTCTAAAGAGCCGGGGCCGATAAAATAATGGTTACTGGCATGGCGAAACTTATCTTTTACCCGATTGCGTACCCGCTCCATCGCCTGTCGCAACCTAACGTAGCTTTCGTGATCTGATCCCACCAGCCCTTGATACACGTTATCCACGGTATCCGCGGCAAGATCTACCCCTTCCGTTGCCAGTACAATCATTTTAGGTACAACATAATGCAAACCGCTGGTGTAGTCTCGTAACCAGCGGCGCTGAGGCACAGTCAAAGACTGCCAGCGACCTTTGATAAACAACTGATCCTGGCCATTTATCTGCACCACAGTGCGACTCTTATCGAGGATCCGCACTTGATGATCATTGACCACCAAACCATAGGCAAAATCGATATCGCACAAGTTACCCGCCGTCGCCTTATAGGGCAATTGCACTATTGTGAGAAACAGCCAGAAGGATGGAAAAAATATTATTCGCATGTTCATGCGCTTCATTGTGTACGCCCAACGCATAAATAAAAAGCCATGACGGGTTCAACTTGCTAAAATTCAGGTTGAATAAAATCACCACCTTTACAGTTTATATACGCGTTAATCCCGCTGAGTTTTTACCAATCGCACGTAAATAAATCGGTCTTTTTCCTTAATGGAATGACTGGCATTGAAAAAAGCCACCACCCATGCTCTCAAGGGATCGTCAAGAGAAGGTGTGGAGGTCCAAAAGTCATCCGGCGGCGTATTGGGAAATATGGTTTCGTTAATGGCGGGACGCACACAAAGCCGTTCGGTAATGGTTGCCAACTCTTTAATATTCGGTAGCCGCCACCCTTCTAATGCGGCGGCATCTTCACTTTGCGCGGCAAGTAGGGCATCTTGCCAGTTATATTTTACTGCGGTACCGCTACAGGTATCATCGCTCCAGGTTTGTCCTAACGCACACCGCTGCCAAATAAGCCCAGTGGCACTATGCAATACCGTGCCATCCCCCAAGTCTTCGAATTCATCATCTGCGGTGGTTTCCACGCCGTCACTTAAACAAGTTTGGGCAGCTAAACAAAACGAGCATAAACAAAGGACGCATACTATAAAATATTTCATCATTCTCTTCCTGCCCGCACAAGACGCACACGCAGGGCCCGTGATTTAATCAAAAAGTTATCCAGCCCCGATGCAAAATCTAGTGCCCAGGCATTCTGTGCGGCATCGCCAGAAACCCCATCGGCACTAGGTATTGAACTCCAGTACCACAGTCGCCCGTCACTGTCGGCCGTACCCAAAAAGGGAAAGTAGGTATCATCAATTAAGGTACCGCTAGCCAATCCAAAATGCACAAGTGACATTAACTCTTCATGAGTGGGCATCCGCCAGTCGTAAAAGCCGCATAGACCAGCACTGTTGACCGCCGTCACGTAGGCTTCAGTATTGCAATTCGTTAGCGTACAGCTGCTGTCACTGCCATTTAATGTACCAGCAAGGCCGCCGTTTTCAGCGGTGAAATACCAAGAATACAGATAGTCGGCATCATGCAGGCCTCCATCTTCTGTTTTCTTTTCCCAAATTAAGCCGGTAATGTTGTCGCGCACACAGGACCATGCTTGGGAAGTATCATCTTCCTCATCACCATTGCTGTTAAGCTTGGTAAAATCAAAGCCGGCTTCGCCCCGTCCTGCCTTTTCCAAAAAGCCCGCTTCATTAACAATGTCACTGCCCCGCTGACCGTCTTGACCCGGATACGCATTTTGCTGTGAATTGGTAAAGGCAATATCATTGGCCTGAACCGTCACGCCGGTATCGTTCATGAGGGGGATTGGAAACGGATAGACCCACACTTCGACTTCGTCGTACACAACATGATCAAAGCTATCTGTAACCGCCAACGTATAGGTGAGCAAGGTTTCTTCGCTGACTTGGGGCGCGATGGCATAAGTGGAAAGACTTTCTTCGGCAACCACGGTATCGGTGGCCGCCGATGATGGGACCCAAGTAGCACTTAGCGGTAACCCTGCGGTAACTGTGGTGCTGGCTTCTCCGGCTAATACAATACGCTCTCCGCTAAACAAAGATTGATCATAGCCGGCATCCACAGTGGGCAAGGTTTCACTTTCAGACAACACATTAAGCGTAACCGTGGCGGTATTTGTCGCACCTTCAGCATCCGTTACCGTCAGCTGAAAAGTCAGTTGTTGCCCATCACTTTCCACCGGCATGGTGATGATTAATTCCGAGGAGTCTGTTGTTACATTGTTTAGTACACTGCTACCGGTGGTTTGCTGCCACTCCCATCCGCTAATGGGGTTGGCTTCATCGGGGGCATCTTCATCGCTGCTGCTGGCACCGCTTAATACCACCACACTGCCGGCGGAATAGGTATTGGTCGCCTGTCCATCTTCTTGTTCCAGAGTAATCTCTGCCAGCGGGGAAATGTTAACCGGCTTCACCACCACATTGACGGTATCGGTATCGCTGTTTCCCGAAGCATTGGTGGCTGTCAGCGTTAAAACGTAGGTGGTATCTGTGATCACCGCTGGAGCCGTAAACACAGCATCTGCAACAGCAGTATCATCATGAGTGATTGTGCCTTGAGGAGAAGAAGACCAATGCCAAACAAGAGTGTCGGTTTGTCCAGTGGCTTCACCGGAAATCCCTACGTCGGTAGACTCCAGCACTTGAATATCGTCACCGGCATTCACATAAACCGCATTGCTGTCATTGATTTCATCTGAACTGTCAGAGCCGCCACAGGCGACCAAGGTTGAGATCAGTAAAATAACCAACCCCGTTTGAATAGATAATGTGTGTTTTAGCTGCATGTACTTAATCACTATTTTAATAATGTGTGTTGGGTAACATGCCTAGGTTAACGAGGGGACTGACGTTCCAACTGCTCTTCGTTACTTACCTGCATGGCTTCCAATTGCTTTTTCCCTGATGCAATATCCGTCATATCGTAAACCATCATACTAATATGATCAGTGTGACCGGATGGCGACGTCAGCGGAGCCAAGGTTATATTCTGATACATATGCGGCTCACTTCCTGTAATCGGCCGGTAATTATAAAACTTGAACAAATAAGGCCGCTGTTCCCAGGTCATAAACGCCCGGGTTTTTAATTCAAATACCGGTTTGGCTTTTTTCGCAAACCAGGCTTCATTGATATGAGGAAAGAGTGTAAAAAGTGATTTTCCCTGCACCTGGCTTGGACGCAATCCACTGTGGCATTCCATAAAACCATTCCACACCTTCACACGAAAGGCCTTATCTAACACCACAATACCCACATCAACACTTTGCAGCATATCCATCATCCAATGGAACGCCTGCATATCCTCCTGATTGCTACCTTGCATTATAAATCCTCCAACAAGTGAGCCAGTTTGGTATTCATGGTGTGCATGGATTCTTCTGTGAACAAAATGATGAGATCACAACGCACATTATAGCCCTCAAGGCCATAGCTTAATTCGATGGCGAGAGTACGTTTCCATTTCACCTGACTCGTTTGCAGAATGTCAGTGATGGCACGATGTTGACCAAGAACCAGTGGCTGACCTTGGGCAAAATTCACGTCAAGCTGTTGTGCCAAGCCGGTTAATAGCGTACCGATAAGTATACTGGCGGCGTCCATAAGGAGCTCAAGTTGCAGCTGATCATCCACTTTGTCTTTAACATCAAGAATTTTCGCCACATCTTCAAAGCTGGAATCACTCAAAATACACAGCACTTCACCGCATATACCAGAACCGATAAACCCCTGACAAATGGCCGAGACCTCTTCTTGGGCTTCAATGTCTGAAAGCATCATATGCATTTCTGAGGCTTCGATAATGTTCACGTTGGGGATGGGTAAATGTACAAACACATTCATGGTACGGGCTAGATGATCCCCAGCTTGCCCCATCGCAATGTTGGTAATTTCCTGATAGCAATCACGGATATCGTCATCTAAGGTGATCCCGGTTTCGTCATCCGGGACTTCATTCATCAAATTAAGTTCGACTAGTGCTTGTTGCAGTGTGGCAGGATCCACAGGTTTTTGAATAAAGGCCAGTGCGCCTAGCTGAATAACCCGTTCATAGGCTTCGGGTTGTATGTCACCTGAAATAACGATGACCTGGGTGGTAAGGTTGTGTTCATGGATCCTTTGCAGGGTTTCATAACCATCCATTACCGGCATATTTAAGTCCAGTAGCAGTAACTGTCCCTTCCCCTGTTTTAGCCCTTCAATGGCTTCCTTGCCATTTTTTGCAAAGTGTACAGCCACTTCCCAGTCAGGAGGCAGGCATTTTGCTACCTGCTTTCTCGCAACTAAAGAGTCATCACACACTAAAATTGATATCATGAAAACGCCAGTCCTTGTTTGATTACACGAGAATGTTGTGGATCCCAACTCACCTCCTGCCCTTCATGCATTTTTGTTATGTAAGACGAAACGATCCCTTAAGTACATTGTTAGCAGGAATTGGCGCAATTGCCATTGATCAATAGTGTAATTTAATCCTTATCCGTAAAAAACTGACAAGCAAAAAAATCAGGCAAATAATAACGGCAACACAATCGCCGTCATAATGCCATTTAAACACAGTCCTAATGTGGCCAGTGCACCGGTTTTTTCCCCCATATGTAACGCTTTTGCTGTACCGATGGCATGACACACCGAGCCTAGCGCCACGCCTTGAGCCTGAGGCAAGGTAACAGACAAGATCCGGTATACACAAGGCGCTAGCACCGCACCAACAATTCCTGTAACAATCACAAACACAGCCGCCAGCGCCGGCACGCCATGTATCTGTTTGGTGGCCTCCATGGCTAAGGGGGTGGTAATAGATTTAGCAAGCATGGTCATTTGAATGGCCAGGGGCGTATCAAAGGCATAGACCGCAAGCCACGCTGTTACAGGGGCAATAATTCCCCCTGCGGCCACTGCCGCCACTAACCGCCAACCCAGCGCCCTGATTTTCTCCCACTGAGCATACATGGGTAAGGCTAGCGCCACCGTTGCTGGCCCCAATAACCAGTGAATAATAGCGGTGTCATGTTGATATGCTGCCATATCACGTTGAGACAGAACAATGGCACTACCGGTGATAACGGCCGTGACCAACACCGGGTTAGCAAAGGGGTTATTATTTGTTTTTCGTGCCACCCAAAGGGAAAACAGATATGCGCATAGCGTGATGCCTATCCAGAGAGCGCCGGTAGGAGAAAAAACAGATAAAAATAATGTGGTAGCCTTGGATACGAATAATTCAATGAGTAAGTTCATCCCTATTCCTGCTCCTCTGAGACCACCGGTGCCATTAACTTCTGCGCTATCCATGCACTCACACCCAAGCTCACGATGGTGGTAAAAAAAATGGCAATGAAAATGGCCGTGAAGCTACCGGCGATGTCGTCCCAGTAGACGCCCACGCCTAATACTGCTGGCACAAAAAACAAGGTCATGTACTTTAACAAAGGCGTTGCGCCAGCCACAATCACGGACGGAACCCGTTTACGCTGAAAAAGAAATAGCAATAGAAGTAACAGGCCCACAAGGGTGCCAGGAAAGGGAACGTTTAAAAGATTCACCAACAATTCGCCAGCAAAATAAAAAAGCGTGATGAGAATGAAACCTACAAGAAATTGAATAAAGCTGTTCATGAGACGTAAACTAAGAAAACAGAATGCCAGTTTATCTGAGTCTCCCCTATTGCGACAACAGACTATCGTCTTAACCACAGGTTATTAGGGTTATAGGGTTAAAATATTCAGGATAACTCAGGGAAATTATAAACCGAAAAGAGAAGAGTAAGATGTGCCAGCAGTAGGAATAGACTGGCACTGAAAGAAGAGTACGGGAAAAGTTGACTTAAAACGCACTATCCAGATGAACTTTGATAAACATGGACGTGCCCACTTTCGTGTAGTCTATTTTATATTCTTTCCCATTTAGGGTTTGAATAAACAACAAGGTTTTTTCTTCGCCAAATACTTCAGAAGCCGTGAGATCAATGAGTTCCATATCCATCAATTTAGCTTCACGCCTGTTGTCAGGCACCTTACCGTCGAACTGTTTGATCCCTCTGTACGTAACCAGAACCGGCGGATGTTCATCGCCATTGATCACAAGTAAATCAAGCTTTCTTATTTTATGAATAAGTGTATTACGGCCGCTGACCAGAAAAGGCTTTTCAGTCATTATTGTCTCCGCGCTGGCTGGCTGTTATCAGATTTATCAAAAAGATAGCAAATAAATGTGTTGCTTGCACTAATCATGGGCATAATTCCCCTGCTTACGTCTATACGCTTAGGACTTCAAATATACCTTTTCAGGGGCATCCCAATGGATCCATCGCCGTTCAGTTAAATTTCGCATCACCTTTTCGCAACTTTTATCATGATCGTGTGCCATATTGCATTCGGCTACTGCCTTTAAATTGACTCTAAACAAGATTTGCTGCAAAGAAGCTTTTAGGTTCAATGTAGAAACATTTTGCGCCATGGGTAAATCCACTGTCACCCGATTGGGATAATCGCATCGTGTGGGGACCTCATTGTCGCTGTCTGCGTTGCAGCCACCGCTGGCCAGTAAAAAAGACCAAATGGTAGTTGGCTGGCGCGTATTTTGTAGCTCCAAGCGAAAGAAATTATGCCCCGCTCGGGTTGATTGAAACATGGTAGGCTTATCCAACGGCGGCACCTGTGCGACCCTAGGCGCATGGTTCTCATCAAAATCCAACCCCATATTAAAACGCAATTCTGTTGCTCGTTTAAGTAAGGCCTCGTTCGCATCCAGTACTATATGCTCGTTATTTTGCGGTCCTTCGCAGGCTTGATGAAAGGCCATAAAAGCAATGTCCGTCGATTGCCATTTATTGGGCACAAATTTAAGTGGTATCCAGCGCCCTTCTACTTTTAACTCTGGCTTGCTGAGATAAAAAGCCAGATAATTTACGCGCCAGATATCTTTATCAATGGTTACCTCGTAACCGCAATCAGCACCTTTGGACAAATCAGTAAAGGTAATTGGAATATCACCCGGATCCCTATCGCCTGTGAAGAAACTGTCACATCCTGTGCACAAGAACAAGGTGAAAAAAATTGAAAACAAGGCATATTTCATAAAACAGTAGACCCCTCTTGATGCAACAACAACTATAGTGAGCCTGCCTGACCTTGCCCGTCAACGCCACAAAAGATTAACGGCATAAACAATAAGGTGCATGGAATGGGAAGTGACAATATAACCCGACCCGGAGACGCACAGTGCCATGTAGTCAAAGTAATTTGCTTAAGATTTCGCCAAGCGATTTAAATCGTCCCCTTGATGGGGTGACAATCACAAAAAAAGTGCTTATACTTCGCCCCGCTTGTAAAAACCGTCCGGTTTGAACAATACAGCATCCAAAAATATATGGCCCTATAGCTCAGTTGGTTAGAGCACACGACTCATAATCGTTAGGTCCCCTGTTCGAGTCAGGGTGGGGCCACCATTCTCCTCCAAATAAAAATCATTTCTCAACACTCTCTGACGGTGTAACTGTTTTCTAAAATAATTATTTTGAAATTCAGCGTCTAGAGAAGTCTGGTCGATTCATGACGTGCAATGGGATATCCTAAAAGCATATTAGAGGAGCCCTATGCGCCCCCGTATTGTTTTGTCCTACCCTATTAATTGTAAAACGCAATACGCATACTCAGTTGCCAAGTATGGAGAATAACCCACAGATTTCTGCCGCTGATGTTACACTGAAAAATATGCAACATGCGGTGTATCATGCACAAAGATTAGCAGTAGTCGTTTAAAGCACAAGGGCAAAGTGAGCTTCCCCGAAAAACCTAACCTTGATGCTAAGCTTTGTCTAAAAAAGCGTTATAGTGTTTAACACAGTAGCGCGCTAAAGATGACATAGTGGAATAAAATGAAGACATCGAATACCTCAAGCACAACGGCTTCTAGCATTCGCTTAAACAAATTTATTAGTGATTCAGGTTTCTGTTCTCGCCGAGAAGCAGATAAGTTAATAGACGGCCGTCGCGTAACCATTAACGGTGAGATCCCAGAATTAGGCACAAAAGTGCAATCTGGTGATGAGGTTTGCGTGGATGGCAAGCTGATTAAACCCAGTGCTGAGAATAAATCTGACAGAGTATACCTGGCGTACCACAAGCCGGTGGGTATTACCTGTACCACTGAGCGCCACATTAAAGGCAATATTATTGATGCCATTGGCCATCGTGAGCGTATTTTCCCCATTGGTCGATTAGACAAGCCCTCTGAAGGACTAATTTTCCTAACCAGTGACGGGGATATAGTGAATAAAATCTTGCGCGCCGAAAATGCCCATGACAAAGAATATATCGTGACGGTAGACAGACCGTTAACTGCGCGCTTTATTCAAGCTATGGCGGCGGGTGTGCCCATTTTGGATACCGTGACCAAACCCTGTACGGTGACGATGCAAAGTAAATTCGTGTTTCGGATTATTTTAACCCAAGGGTTAAATAGGCAAATTCGCCGTATGTGCGAATACCTTGGGTATGGGGTAACCAAGCTAAAACGCAGCCGTATTATGTCAATACGTTTAGCCGGATTAAAAGTCGGCGAGTGGCGAAATTTGACCGCTGATGAAATGCACAAGATTAACAGCGCTGTGGCAGGTTCCACCAAAACTGCCGCCCAAAGTGAACAGAATATGCCTCACTTAAACGCTCAAAAAGCCGCATCTAAAGTACCGAAACGCAATGGGGATCGCGAGGCTAAGGCTCGAGATAGCGTGGCGCATCGTCAAGTAAAAAAGCATTCTTCCACAGCGAAGTCTAGTTCTCGGCGCAAACCTAGAATACAAAAGTAAAAGATAAATTAACCCTATGGACTAGTCTCTGTGATAACTGTATTTAAGACTCAAGGTGCTTTAATTAGCCTTGATCACTACCATTCTCAGCTCATTATGGGATCGTTAGTAGGTGGTAGAATTCTACATAGGGACGGTGGATGAAATGCTTCAAAGTACGTTAATTTCGGCTTTCCCTATTGCGCTGCTGATCTGGATGATGACCAAGCAGCGCGCGTTACCCTCCCATATTGCCTTACCGATAACCGCGTTATTAGTGGGTTTAATTCAACTTTTCTATTTCCACAGTGACGGGCGTTTATTAGGTGCCAATATTATCTCGGGTGTATTGTCCGTACTTACGCCGATTTCCATTGTCGCGGGGGCGATTCTGCTAAACCGAGTGTTGGCCATTTCAGGTGCGGAAGCCGTGATTGGTCGCTGGCTGGATTCCATCAGCAACAATAAGGTTGCTCAGCTAATGATTATTGGTTGGGCCTTTGCCTTTATGCTGGAAGGCGCCTCGGGCTTTGGTACACCTGCCGCGATTGCCGCCCCGATGTTAGTGGGATTAGGTTTCCAGCCTATAAAAGTCGCAATTTTTGCCTTAATCATGAATTCGGTTCCGGTGTCGTTTGGCGCAGTAGGTACGCCTATCTGGTTTGGATTTGAAGCGTTAGCGCTTAGTCCGTCAGACCTGTTAGAGGTGGCGAATCAAACCGCGTTAATTAACGCCGTAGCCGCGCTATTAATCCCGATATTGGCGCTAAAGTTTGTCGTAAGTGGGTCGTTGATACGCCAAAACCTGGTGTTTATTTTACTCAGTATTCTATCTTGCACACTGCCTTACTACGCGTTGGCGAATTGGAATTATGAATTTCCTTCTTTGCTTGGTGGCGCTGTTGGGCTCATGATGAATATTTTTTTAGCAAAGGCAAATATTGGCCTTCATACAACACAAAACACCTTAAATAAACAAACAAAGGTGCCGTCTCGAGAGGTATTTTTTGCCTTGCTACCACTGGGGTTGCTGATTGTGATTTTGATTGTTACGCGCATCAGCCCATTGGGTATTAAAGGCTTGTTAACCAGCACCAATGCGTGGCTTGGTATAGATATTGGCGGCAGCCATTTAGGTGTGAGCCAATCCTTGGTTGTGTCCCTGGAGAATATTTTATCTACCTCTGTAAGCTGGTCTTATAAAACACTCTATGTTCCTGCGTTAATACCGTTCGTATTAGTGGTGTTGATCTCAATTCCGTTATTAAACCTTTCTAAGACGCAGGTAAAAGAGGCGTTTTTTGAGACCGGCCAACGTATTCAGTTACCCCTTGTTTCCTTAGCGGCGGCTTTAGTCATGGTGAATTTAATGATGTTGGGCGCCGAGCAGTCGCCCATTTTCTTGATCGCCAATGCATTTGCGACATTAACCGGGGACAGTTGGTCTTTGTTTGCCGCTTTACTGGGGGCATTGGGCAGCTTTTTCTCAGGATCGGCCACGGTGTCTAATCTCACCTTTGGTGGTATTCAGCAAACCATTGCTGCGCAGGTTGGCTTGCCGGTGAATCTGGTATTAGCCTTACAATCGGTCGGCGCTGCCATGGGCAACATGGTGTGTATTAATAATATTATTGCGGTGTCTGCTATTTTGGGGATTCACCACAAAGAAGGCTTTATTCTTAAAAAGACCATACTGCCATTATTGGTTTATGGGGGTGTTGCAGCCTTGATGGCAATAGTCTTGTCTTAATACATTTAGGATCAAGATGATGTCACCATCCGAATCACCCTAGTAAATTTTGATGTCTTTTGGGGCATCTGCGGCTGTCATCTCGATGGATGAGTAGCCGGTATATGTACCCGCCAGTTTCGGATCAGCGTAGGCAGGAATGCTGGCAAAGCAAGCTAGCGCGAACATGATAATAACTTGTGGGTGTTTCAATGTGAGCCCTTAGTGTGCTTTAATTCGCAGAGTCAATTAATCTATAGCGAATGATTCGCACTTTCTATCTTATTGTTATTATTGAAATAAAACTTGATTTATTGAGGTCGATAGCGAAGCGATAAGTGTTAACTGCTAGCAATGACATTAATTCATGGGTTGTTATCCGTTGTCTGTAGGACTGAATTATTGCTACGACATTAACCCGTATTTGGCGTAAAACTCAGCTGTCGTTATCGGTTTGCTGAAATAGAACCCTTGGAAAATATGCACACCGAACTCTCGTAATATTTCTATTTGATTTCGTGTCTCGACGCCTTCTGCCACAATTTTCAAGTTGAGATTGGAGGCGAGCTCTATGATAGACCTTACCATCACTCGTGCTTGTGCATTGTTTTCAACATCCATGACAAATGAGCGGTCGATTTTCAATTCATCAATGGGGAATGCACGCAAGTAGTTTAGTGACGAATAGCCAGTTCCAAAGTCATCCAATGAAATAGAAACACCATAAGAACGTAGCTGGGTAAGCTTCTCTGTCGCATCTTTTATGTCGGGGATTAACATTGATTCTGTCACTTCTAATATCAGTTTTGATTGATCAATATTATAGGCCTCAACAATCTCAATTAAATCCTGACAGAACGAGCCTTGTATTATTTGTTTTGAACTAAGATTAAGTGAAAGTTGTAAGTGTCTTGATGCTTCGTTGGCTTGCCAGCGCTGAAGTTGGATGCACGCTTGTTCTAAAACATAGCGGCCAATGTGTAAAATAAAGCCGCTTTCTTCGGCAAGATCAATAAATGAATCGGGTTCTAAAATACCTAACGTGGGGTGGTGCCACCTGATTAATACTTCAGCCCCAATCAGCTCTTCTCTGGTATTTAGCGTAGGTTGAAGATAAATGCAAAAATCTTTATCAACCATTGAGTTAAGCATTGCTAAGCTTAATTCACTGGTTTTACGAAGTTCGTTTTGCATCGCTAAGTCAAAGATGATTGCCGCATTGCCACCGGCGGCTTTAGTCCGGTACATTGCCATATCTGCGAGCTGTTGTATTTCATCTGAATTCACTGTGTTAGCATTAAAAATAATTCCTCCGATACTTGCCGTAATGCAATAATCTATCTCGACGTCTAATACCTCGTTTCTCAAATTCACCTGTTTGGAAATTTGAGTCACTATGGTATCGGCAAATTGACGAGTTAACTGCGTGGCTTGTGCATGTTCACTATGAAGATTTGGAAGTAAGATGATGAATTCATCTCCACCAAATCGCGCTATTGTACCGTCCTTATTGTTAATATGGTTGAGCCTTGATGCAATAGCTTTTAGTAGCTTGTCTCCCATTAAGTGACCGAAGCTGTCATTCAGTAATTTAAAGCGATCTAAATCGATAAACAGTAACGCGCTATAAGACGTAGTAAGGGATGGTAATTCGATGAGCTTGTTGAGCTGCTTTTCCATGAGTCTGCGATTGGGCAAACCGGTTAATTGATCATAATAAGCCAAGGATTCAATTTTAAGTTGTGATTGTTTGCTTTCGGTCACCTCTAAAGTGATACCCACAACCCACACGGGGTTACCGTGTTCATCATATTCTGAGATACGACCACGATCCCATAGCCAAATCGTGCTTCCATCTGGGCGATTTAAACGAAACTCGATGTTAAATGGGACGTTATTCTCTACTAAATTTTCTAATGCCTGATGAACCATATCTTTATCATCTTCATAGATCGCATCGCTGAATTCTGCAAAGGCATTGTCACTTTGTTTCAGTCCGGCCATGAGTTCCCATTGTTGGTTGTCACCGGCAATGTAAAACTGACCCACTAACGACAATTTAAAATTGACCCACCTGAGGCA
>NZ_JBAHZB010000269.1:0-303 GCF_036697315.1 Alteromonas sp. 14N.309.X.WAT.G.H12 | reverse complement strand
GTTATACGCAATTGGTCAGAATAACTTTTTAACATCGCGATAAAAGTTTTCATGAGAGCCAAGAGCTATCAATTCAAGTATTACAGTGCCATCCTCGTAGCTGTAACCAAGTAAAGTTAACTGCTTGACCATCTTGAATTTGTACACACGAAGAAAGGCTAGGTCGCCTTTTTTCTGCTCACCTATAAGAGGATCAGCCATTAGTTCCTTAACAGCTTTATCCAAGTCTTTTTTCTGATTCTGATGTAACTTCTTTACTGCTCTCTTAAAATTAGCTGTCTGTAAAACACTGGTAATCTTAGC
>NZ_JBAHZB010000268.1:0-315 GCF_036697315.1 Alteromonas sp. 14N.309.X.WAT.G.H12 | reverse complement strand
TGGTAGGCTTGGGCAGACTTGAACTGCCGACCTCACCCTTATCAGGGGTGCGCTCTAACCAGCTGAGCTACAAGCCTATTGCTTGGTCTTTATCGCTCAAGCGGCTTTGCTCAGGAATTTGTACGATTACAATCAAAGATTGCACTCTTAACAAATTCCTCGCGGCGTTGCTTGACCAACAAATCCGCTGCGCAATACTCCGTATAGGTGAGTACTACCTTGGTTGTTCTTTTCTTCTATAACAAAACAATCTGTGTGAACACTACGCTAAAAGGCAGTTGACGATTTTTAAGGTAAGGAGGTGATCCAACCCCA
>NZ_JBAHZB010000267.1:0-326 GCF_036697315.1 Alteromonas sp. 14N.309.X.WAT.G.H12 | reverse complement strand
GGCCTTATCGATCTCACCTTGCCCATACTGAACCTGGATGCACTGTCCAACCTCAACAGTGCCACCCCCACCATCAGCGGCACCTGTGATGAAATTGGTGCAGTGATCAGTATCGAAGTCACCGACAGTGACAGCGATACCCAGACCTTTACCACTACGGTGCTGCCCGATGGTAGCTTTACCATCGATTTACCGGCCGATGCGGCAGAAGGCTTGCTCAATGTGGATGTGTCGGTGCTGGACAGCGCAGGGAATCTCGCGTCAGTAAGCACCTCCGGCCTTATCGATCTCACCTTGCCCATACTGAACCTGGATGCACTGTCCAA
>NZ_JBAHZB010000266.1:0-347 GCF_036697315.1 Alteromonas sp. 14N.309.X.WAT.G.H12 | reverse complement strand
GATAGTAAGTAACGCTTATTGGCTGTTCCACTTCCTTCATACCATAAAACAGGGTTGTCATCTGCTATGCCATGAACGTATCGACGAAGCACCGTTCCTAACGGCACTGGCCTGAGTTGCAGCAGTTGCTGTCACCAAGTGTTCAATTCAACTGCCAAGCATTACTCGCGGTGCTGTAACACGCAGCCCTATTAACCGAACGTAGACAGTGCAAAAAGCCCCGCACGAGCGAGGCTTTGGATTCAAAATTAAGACAGTTATTTATCTAGATAGTCCTTTAGCTGCCACTCAATTAAGCTACCGCAGTCTCCAAACTGAGCTACTAGGCTGGAGGTTTGGGCAAGACT
>NZ_JBAHZB010000265.1:0-351 GCF_036697315.1 Alteromonas sp. 14N.309.X.WAT.G.H12 | reverse complement strand
ATCAGTATTGAAGTCACTGACAGTGACAGCGATACCCAAACCTTTACCACTACGGTGCTGCCCGATGGTAGCTTTACTATCGATTTACCGGCCGATGCCGCAGAAGGGTTACTCAATGTGGACGTGTCGGTGCTCGACAGTGCGGGCAACTTAGCCTCAGTTAGTACCTCTGGCTTAATAGACTTAACCTTACCGATTTTAAATCTCGATGCACTGTCTAATCTCAACAGCGCCACCCCCACCATTAGCGGGACCTGTGATGAAATCGGGGCGATGATCAGTATTGAAGTCACTGACAGTGACAGCGATACCCAAACCTTTACCACTACGGTGCTGCCCGATGGTAGCTTT
>NZ_JBAHZB010000264.1:0-353 GCF_036697315.1 Alteromonas sp. 14N.309.X.WAT.G.H12 | reverse complement strand
TGGGTATCGCTGTCACTGTCGGTGACTTCAATACTGATCACCGCCCCGATTTCATCACAGGTCCCGCTAATGGTAGGTGTGGCACTGTTGAGATTAGACAAAGCATCTAGGTTCAGTATTGGGAGCGTGAGATCGATAAGGCCGGAAGTCGAAACACTGGCGAGATTGCCAGCGGCATCGAGCACCGACACGTCCACATTGAGTAACCCTTCGGAAGCCGCAGCCGGTAAATCTACTGAGAAAGAACCGTCAGGCAATACGGTGGTGGTGAAGGTCTGGGTATCGCTGTCACTGTCGGTGACTTCAATACTGATCACCGCCCCGATTTCATCACAGGTCCCGCTAATGGTAGG
>NZ_JBAHZB010000263.1:0-356 GCF_036697315.1 Alteromonas sp. 14N.309.X.WAT.G.H12 | reverse complement strand
GCGGTGATCAGTATTGAAGTCACCGACAGTGACAGCGATACCCAAAGTTTCACCACCACCGTATTGCCTGACGGTTCGTTCACGGTGGACTTACCTGCCGATGCTGCAGAAGGCTTACTTAATGTGGATGTGTCGGTGCTGGACAGCGCGGGGAATCTGGCTTCGGTTAGCACCTCTGGCCTTATCGATCTCACGCTCCCAATACTCAACCTAGATGCACTGTCTAATCTCAACAGTGCCACCCCCACCATTAGCGGGACCTGTGATGAAATCGGGGCGGTGATCAGTATCGAAGTCACCGACAGTGACAGCGATACCCAGACCTTCACAACCACCGTATTACCTGACGGTTCATT
>NZ_JBAHZB010000262.1:0-374 GCF_036697315.1 Alteromonas sp. 14N.309.X.WAT.G.H12 | reverse complement strand
GCAGCCGGTAAATCTACTGAGAAAGAGCCGTCAGGTAATACGGTGGTGGTGAAACTTTGGGTATCGCTGTCACTGTCGGTGACTTCGATACTGATCACTGCACCAATTTCATCACAGGTCCCGCTGATGGTGGGGGTGGCACTGTTGAGGTTAGACAAAGCATCTAGGTTCAGTATTGGGAGCGTGAGATCGATAAGGCCAGAGGTGCTAACCGAAGCCAGATTCCCCGCGTTGTCCAGCACCGACACATCCACATTGAGCAAGCCTTCCGACGCGGCAGCCGGTAAATCTACTGAGAATGAACCGTCAGGTAATACGGTGGTTGTGAAGGTCTGGGTATCGCTGTCACTGTCGGTGACTTCGATACTGATCAC
>NZ_JBAHZB010000261.1:0-408 GCF_036697315.1 Alteromonas sp. 14N.309.X.WAT.G.H12 | reverse complement strand
AGCAGCGATTCCCGATTCAGATATACCGGCCAAATTCTAATAGAAGGTACTGAGCTTTATTACTACAAAGCACGGATCTATCATCCAAAGTTAGGGCGATTCCTTCAGACTGACCCTGTAGGTTATGAAGATCAGATGAATCTTTATGCTTATGTTGGGAATTAAATATCCCTAAAACAGAAGCGGGTAGATCATTTCTTGTCTCTGTCTACTTTTATAAGCATACATTTCTCTAGATCTTATCTAAAAGCTTGAATTAAATTTATCTCAGTTTAATTTGGTGAGTAATGCTTGTATTATTGCACTCTTATATGTTAAAAACTTTCATGTTATTAGGGAAGATGCGAATAAGTCCCCGATGTGAGATCATAGCGGTACAGTAAATCACAGCCATAAACGTCTATGAGT
>NZ_JBAHZB010000260.1:0-420 GCF_036697315.1 Alteromonas sp. 14N.309.X.WAT.G.H12 | reverse complement strand
ACTCCCGCCCGGCCCGTCGGAACCGGGACACGTGATCCCACAACACCGGCAACGCAACCCCCGACGGGTATCACGCGCAACCGGTTTGGTCTGATCCGCTTTCGCTCGCCACTACTCACGGAGTATCCCTTCCTGCAGGTACTGAGATGTTTCACTTCCCTGCGTACCCCCCGCCCATAGGCGGTGCCGGCCCATGACGGCCGGCGGGTTCCCCCATTCGGAGACCCTAGGATCAAAGCCATGTTGGAGGCTCCCCTAGGATTATCGCATCCTCAAACGTCCTTCATCGGTACTGTCTGCCAAGGCATCCACCATACGCCCTCGCAAGCGGCACAACAGCAAAACAAATTGTCATTGCCCCACCCGCGGGTTTCCTGATAGCAAGATCGCCAGACGACAAATCTTAACACTAAAATGATC
>NZ_JBAHZB010000025.1:2017-40517 GCF_036697315.1 Alteromonas sp. 14N.309.X.WAT.G.H12 | reverse complement strand
GGTTCATTCTTATCGCAACAAATGCGACTCACTCTAATTTTGAAAGGTAGAATGTAAAGTTGATAGCGCCAAAGATTAATCCTAAAGCAAATAGCGGAAATACATCGGATGAAACACTATTTGGACTAATCGCCAACGACCTGGAAAAACAAGGCTATAGCATCAGGCCAGGGGCTCTTCCACAAGATATTTCAAACGCTCTGTATTCATACCAGCAAGATCTTAATTCAAGCAAATATGCTAACGCTGGCATCGGACGCGGAGAGAACTTCCTCAAGACAGAATTTGTAAGGACAGATGAAATCAGCTGGATCACCGGAGAGTCCGATGCTGGACGAAAATGGCTTGATTGGACGTCCAAATTACAGCATTTTTTAAATCAAAAGCTTTTCTTAGGCCTGTTCTCTTTCGAGAGTCACTATGCTCATTATTCACCCGGTGCCTATTACAAGCGACATTATGATGCTTTTCGTGGGGAAGCTAACCGTATCCTTTCCATCGTAACCTACTTAAATCCCGGCTGGGGACAGGCTGATGGTGGGGAGCTCGTATTATATCGAGATGATCAGGATCGCGACGGCATAAAAGTAGTTCCGTTATACGGTACGGTAGTTGTTTTTCTTAGTGAGGAGTTTCCTCACGAAGTGCTACCGTCCACTCGAGATCGGTATTCCATTGCAGGCTGGTTTCGTGTTAACACGTCAATTAATAATAATATCGACCCACCCCGTTAATTCAAATGATTAATCCGGGCAGAATAAGCCGCACACACCAACACGGATGTCTTATGAATGCAGAGAAAGCTAAAAAACGGATGTGTATCCACTGGCATAGCATAATCCGTGCTCACCAATAGCCCGCCCGAATCCCACAGTTATCTCACCATTAACCATTCCATCAAAAGGAATGGTTGATGCAGGGTGAATTAGTGGCATCGGTAGCTAACAACATACAACGATCAGGGTTTTATGCTAGTTGCGCTTGAATTTAAGGATATGCCCTTTAAATTTGGTCTCTAAATAGCTGGTATCGCTGGGTACTAATTGGGATGAACTAAAACCGTAATTCACCATTCGGGTACTTAATTTATTTTTTCTACCCCGTCCCGGATCGACAATGATCACTTCGCAAGCTGGATTCGCGTGTGCTTGGATAAAGGTTGCCAGCAACTCAATGTGATCGTCTTCATACAACAAGTCAGAGCCAATTATCAGGTCAAACATCCCTAAATTATCATCACTGTCATGCCAATCCACCCGCTCAAACGCGATGCTCTCATCTTGATTGAGTAGCGCATTTCTTTGTAAAAATGTGTTCACTTCAGGATGATAATCGGTGGCCGTAATATCGGCTTTTTGTTTGTTGAGCAACAAACTGGATAGCGCCATACCGCAGCCTATTTCCAGTATGCGCTTTGAGTCAGTATCGTAATCACACATATAATGGGCGAGCACTAAACTCGAAGGCCAAATCACACCAAAAATGGGCCAGGATGCAGAACATATTCCCAGCTTTTCCGCCACCCCCGTCGGATCATGGTATTCTTGCCTATTACGCAGGGTACACAGATGAATATCCGTTTTACCAAATTCCACCGTTTGATAGCACAAACGTAACTCTGTCATTCATTCGCCTTAGTATTGGTGGATGAGCTAAATATCGGCACAAACACGACAACTCACCAGATAGTTCTATAGAGTATAGTCTATAACGAATAGAGCAATGTATTTTGGCTATGTATAAAGGCCGCCCGATAATGCCTTATTTTAAGCTAGGCATTTGACCGATACGGGCGAGCATTTCCGTGACAATTTGTAAATCCATTAAGAATTGATCCACCCGTTTAAACTCATTGGCATTATGACCGGTATATTTTTCGTTCGGCATGGCTAGTCCAAATTGCACGCCGTTAGGTAAATTGTGAACTGACGTTCCGCCCGATGAAGCCCCAAACTCTCTGGGCATATCCAGGTTTTCAGTTGCCACATCCAACAATGCGTTCACCCACTTCCCTTTGGGATTACGATACATAGGCTCATGTATTGACAGGGTAAAATCGCAATTTACCTGATTGTCCTTTTTCCATGTTGATAGCTTAGTGAAAATGTCTTTTTTAAGGGCATCACTGGTACGCCCCACAGGAACACGCAAATTAACGCCAACCTGCAAGCGTTTATCGTCCAGTTTTACCAAGGTAACCGCATTGGTTAAAGGCCCCATAAAATCATGTTTATACCCAATGCCCAAGGTTTTACCTAGGTAATCCAGCCCCCAGTTTGCTGCGACATAACTGGCCGCGTCGGTGATATGATTTGATTTTAGTAACCCCTGTTGGGTTTGCAGCACATAATTGATAAAGGCAAACATTCTCGAAACCGGATTGACACCCGATTGGGGGTTAGAAGAATGAGCAGATTCCCCTTGCACGGTTAACACCACGCCCTGTGGTTCTGCCTTAGCCACAATAGAAAAGTTATTCCCGTTATCGGCGACAAAGGTGTTACCCAAAGCAGTTAAACGGTTGGCCAATGATACCGGTGCGGGGCTGATGATGCTGGCCACGCTGGCTGATGGTATTTGGTTTATGGCTAAGCCACCGGTAATGTCGACGATTTCTGCGTTTGCTGCCCCATTCCCTTGTGCTGGACGAACGGCAAAGTCAGCCAGAACAATGCCAAACCCCTTCTCTGCAATCACAACCGGATAACCGCCGTCCAATGCCAGGTTGTAATTGGGAACGGGATTATTTTCAAAGTAATAAGGAATGGCTTCTGAGCTACTTTCCTCTGTGGTATCCACCAATAATTTAAAGTTGCGCATCAGAGGAATATTTTCTTCTTTAATGACCTTCATGGCGTACAAGGTCACCACGATGCCGTTTTTATCATCTTCGGTACCCCGACCATACATGCGATGGCCAATTCGCGTGAGTTTAAAGGGGTCAAGTTTAGTGCCATCGTCTAATACCCATAATGAAGGCGTGACCGGAACCACATCGGCGTGGGCGTGAATTCCCACTACTTCATCTGTACGCCCATCAAGGGAGATTTCATACACCCGGTTATCAATATTACGAAAAGCCAGATTAAAGTCTTCGGCGATCTGCTTCACCTTGCTGGCCATTTTATGAAATTCAGGGTTCTCGTGTTGTGGTATGCCTTCGGCTCTGAAGGTGGGGATCGCCACCAATTCCGCCAGGGTCTGCATAGCTTCATCGCCGTATTTAACCCGGGTATATAAACCTAATAAACGTTGTATTTGGTGTAACTCCTCACTGTTCAGGGTTTCATTGTTTTGAAATTTTTTAATCAACAGGGCTTGCTGGGGGCTAACTAACTGTTGGGCCACCACCTGCGTTAAAAAATCATCAAACTGGTTGCTGGCTTTAACTTGAGTATTTTCGATAATTTTTTTCGATAATTGCGGCCCTATGTTCGTCTGAGCAGACACTGAAACAATATGGGACATAAAGCCGATAAGCAGTAAAACACTGGTTTTTAGTATAGGGTTCATTGAGGTATTCTTTTGATTATGTTTTGGCGAGATCTTGATGCGCCATAATAACCTGCGTCCGGTTGAATTGGTAACAGGAAATTTTTGCTTCTGATACAACGCTAGTGCAATATGAATTTAGAAATTGGAATAAGGTCTTATTAGCTAACTCAATCTATTGATTTAACCAAGGAATTACTATGAACGCTCCCGTATCTGCTACGTTGGCCGATGAGATGAAATATACCGGTTTTTGGCCCAGAGTAGGCGCCAGCCTCATCGACACCGTGCTCATTTGTATTATCACCTGGCCTATTTTAGTCTCGGTTTATGGTTGGCGTTATTTTGAAAGCGAGGCCATCGTAGCTGGGTTCACGGATTTTCTTATGAGTTGGGTATTCCCTTTAATTGCCATTATTACTTTTTGGGTATACCGACAAGCCACCCCCGGAAAAATACTCATTAATGCGCAAATTGTTGATGCAAAAACGGGGCAAAAACCCACCCTACAGCAATACATAGTCCGCTACATTGGCTATTTCATCGCCTTACTTCCTCTCGGATTAGGGATTCTTTGGGTGGCATGGGATAAAAAGAAACAAGGATGGCATGACAAACTTGCGTCTACAGTGGTTATCAGCCCCAAAGGCAAGCATACTGAAGATGTTTCCTTTGAAAGGTAGTGTTTTAGCATTAAGACAGCCATAAGCAACCTATGCCTGACATGGTTATAAATTATCTATTTAGCGGCAGAGACGCTTTTGCATTCAATCGTTAACGACAACATCAATAAGGTATAACAATGAGAAGACGAGTACTTGCCAGCATTATCCTGTTTTATTCATCGTTTTCGATGGCTGCATCTGTAGGTTTAGTTAAAACTGAAAGCCCGTACTCGGTGAAAGAAACGGCAGATCGTTTTGAAAATATAGCTAAAAGCAAAGGGTTAACGGTATTTACACGCATTGATCATCAAAAAAACGCCAGCGGCGTAGATTTAGCACTACGGCCCACCGAGGTGATTATCTTTGGCAATCCCAAAGTCGGTACCCCCTTGATGCAGTGTACCCAAGATGTGGCCATTGATTTACCGCAAAAGGTATTAATCAGTGAAGACGACAACCACAAGGTATGGTTAGCCTACAACAACCCGGAATACTTAATGGAACGTCACAATATAAAGGGCTGCGATGCCGTCATTAATAAAATATCCGCGGTGTTAGGCAAATTATCGTCAGCCGCAGTAAGCCAATAAGAAGATGATCGGGTGAAGCGATGAAACCCATAATCCCCCTGTTACTGCTTTTGTTCCTGCCAGGGTGTGCGGGGACAAGAGAAAGCTATAAAGACCAACTCAAACTGGAAAATGGCAAGTCCGTTTTGCAGCTAAAAAAAGGGGAAAGCACAGAGATTCTGGCAGTAGGCAACGGCTTCCCCGGATGGTGGGGCTATTTCCCTGGAGTCATAACAACACAAGAAAACATCGCCAGTATTGAGTGCAAAGAAAAGAGAGGTTTAATTCCCTTTCGCGAGCCGGGGGTTGTTTTCGGCGGAACGGTTTGCAATTTAATCGCCCATGAACCGGGAATCACCATGCTGTATCTGGGAAATCAATTCACATTGACCCCAGAGCATTACCAGCAAAAAATTGAAGTGCAGATCATTGAATAAAGCGCTCCCAACTGCCGCTTTTGTGGCTAGTTTGTGTTTTGGCTTGGTGTTATTCACCGACCTTAATGCCATTATTGAAAAAGTTAAAGCAAAACGCTCCCGCTTTTTAGATAATAAAACAGCAGCGGGCGTTTTAGTAAAAAGGATTTAACCGAGCAGCATGAAGATCACAAAAAAAAGTCTGGATGACGCTGTTGATAAACAGATTATTTCAGCCGAGCAAGCAGAAGAATTATACCGGCATTTAAAACAGTCCCCTAACACAGGGGCCAGCTTCGATTTCACTCATGTGCTTTATTACCTGGGCGGGCTAATTGCTATCGGTGCAATGACCCTTTTTATGACCTTAGGCTGGGAAGCCTTTGGTGGCTGGGGCATCTTTTTTATTTCACTGGCCTACGGAGCAGTAGGTTTAAAGTTAACCCGGGTGTTTCAAAACAAAGGTTATGGGATCCCCGCCGGTATCTGCGCAACCTTTGCCGTGTCACTCACGCCACTAGCCATTTACGGCTTACAGCAAGGCTTAGGCCTTTGGCCCGATTCAAGTACTTATCAGGAATATCATCGATACATACAGTGGCATTGGCTTTATATGGAGCTAGGTACACTGGTCAGTGCCGCCATAGTACTTTGGCGATACAAGTACCCATTTCTTGTTATGCCCATCGCCCTAACCCTGTGGTACATGTCTATGGATGTGGCATCCATGTTACTTGAAGGCCATGGTAGTTATGAACAGCGAGGGTTAATTACCATGTACTTTGGGATCGCTATGGTCTGCTTGGCATTTTACGTGGATGTTCGTACAAAGGGAGCCGGTGACTACGCTTTTTGGCTGTATCTATTTGGTGTTATGGCATTTTGGTGCGGGCTAACCTCACAAGATTCAGACAGCGAAGTCGCTAAGTTTCTTTATTTTTGCACTAATTTACTCATGATAATGGTGGGTGTTGTGCTTATGCGACGGGTATTCGTTATTTTTGGCGCCATGGGAGCCTGCCTTTATTTAGGTTACCTTGCCTTTGATGTATTTCTAGAAAGCTGGTTTTTTCCAATCGCCCTCACGTTCATCGGGCTGTCTATTATCTATCTAGGGGTACTTTGGCAAAAAAATGAAGCGGTGATAACGAAAAAGGTACGCCAACGGCTACCGGTTGCTATTCAGAACTTCCTTGACTCTAAAGCTGTTTAATATCAGACTAACATTTGATTTTCTTTAACTGCGGTGGCCTATGAAAACCCTTTTTCGGTACCTTCTCATTTTTGCCCTTTTTGTGGCCGCCATGTCATCTTATAGTTATGGAAATCAAATGGGGATGTTTCTGTTTGTCGTCCTTGGCCTGTTTTTGGAAACCGCCTTTTGGTTTAATCTGTTCCCCCGTAAAAAACAGTAGGTAGTTGGTGATTTTTAATCTATTTTCTCGCGCCTAACAATCATGTATTTCCCTACTTTACGACCTTCCTTGCAGTAAACATCCCATTTTAATAAGCCTGATACCAATGATGAAACTTAAACAAATCCACTTATGGCTGGGGTTAACCCTTGGGATACTTTTCTCCGTCCTCTCTCTTAGCGGCTTAGTTTTGGTCTATCAAGACAGCATTTTGGCAAGTTGGTATCCCGCCCTTGAAATAAACACACAACCATCACAGGCAAAAACCGCCAAGGTGTTATCCCACCTCACAGAACAAGCTAAACACAACACCGGCCCTTACCAGCTTTCCCGAATCGAAGTGCCACAAACGCCTAATGCCCATTATGTTGCTAAATGGCGAAATGGCGTTGACGATAAACTTGATTACATCAACCCTGATAGCTTGGAAACCGAACTTACCCGTACCAGTGAGAAAGATTGGATCTTATGGGCATTTCAGCTTCACACCCATTTATTGGGCGGCGATATTGGTGAGCAGGTTTTAGGTGTTCTTACCCTAGGTATCCTTGTGATGATAATTGCCGGCTTATGGATATGGTGGCCTGGCAGACACAAGCTAAAACGCAATATAACACCACCTCGTAACAGACAATCACTACCTTGGCTATTTTGGTTTCATCGCGTTAATGGCGCGTTATTTTCACCGCTACTGTTTATTGCAGTTTTAACCGGTTTGGGTATGGTTTATTTTACCCAAGTTAAGGGAGTCCTAGTGACCGTGACAGGTGGACAAACGCAAGCACCAACGCACTATGCTATGCATTGCCCGCTAAACGCCACTAAGATCAGTTGGCAACAACAAATAGAGCGGGTTCATTCAACTTTTCCGGATGCAAAAATTGTACGTGTATATCCTAGCCATTCTGTCAGTAAACCCAATCGATTTCGTTTAAAGTTCGCCGAAGAATGGCATCAGAATGGACGCACTTATGTCTATATAAACCCCTGCAATAACCAAGTGGTATACGCACACGATGCAAGAAAAGACAACATCGGTGCGCAATGGGCGAATATGATTTATCCCATTCATTCTGTCCATGTCGGCGGCTTGCTCTATCAAGGCCTGATGACCCTTTGCGCATTAACACCGCCACTCTTATTTGGAACTGGGCTGCTTACCTGGTACAAACGACGTCGTCGCTACGGCAAAAAGCCCAGGAAAAAGCACTAAAAAGCGTAGCTATAGCTTACCGACAGACTTCGACCTCGACCAGAAAAGTAATTAGCATCGCCGGTTTGTGTTTGAGAATACAAGGTTTCGTAGTCTTCATTAAGCAGGTTTTCTATTCCTAGCCCCCAATTCCCCATCCAAGGTTCTTTGCTAAAACCTTGGATAGGAAGTATTGAACTTATTGGATAAATGCGCGCATATCCATTAGCAGTTGACTAAAGGCATCTTGATTTACGTACATCATGTGTCCGCCTTCATAGTAGGTCATGGTAATTTTCGAGCGCTGAAATCCATGACGGGCTAACGTATATTCGGCATCAAAAAACGGCGTTATCATATCGTAATAACCACTTGCCACCAGCAGCTTAAGATCGCTGTTTTTACGCATCTCTTTACTCAGAATACGGGCCACCTTTACATATTCCGGCTCATCAAAAACATTGGGTTCAATGGCCGACCAATCCCAATGCTCACTCACTTCTGACGAACTTAAATAATAAGGTCGTTGCAGTTTAACCTGTAAATCGTTTTGCATATATTCATTAATCGCCACAGCGTATGCACTGCTAATGCTTTGACTCGCCGCGTCACTCATCGGACGGCCCGCTACCTGATCAACTTCTTGCTGGGTATAGCGGCCATCCAAGAAACCAACGGTTTTACCCTCATCACGTAGTAGCGCTTTAGCAAACCGAGACGTCAACACACGCAGATCTGAACGCAGGATATAGTCCGTATCTAAACCGATAAAAGCAGACATCTTTTGCGCAATCTGCTGCTTTTGTTGCGTGGTCAGTAGGTTGCCTTTGAACAGCGCAGGTAAATATTCATCCACAGCAAAAGCGCGACTTCTGTCTAAAAAGGCCTCCAACGGCTCTCCCTGTCCGGCTTTCCCATGGTAGTGTGCTATGGCCGATAGGGTAGGAAAAAAGGTCACAAATGCCAATAAGTTGTCATCGACTGGCGTACTGCCGGTGTAATCCATGGCTTGGGAAATCATGACAATTCCGTTTAGCGCAATATCAATGCCGTTAGAACGTAAGGCTTTTGCTACCCCCACAGCACGAGGGCTACCGTAACTTTCGCCAATCAGGTACTTTGCGTCATTCCACCGCTTGTGTTTGGTGATCCAAATACGAATAAATTCAGCAATGGAGGTGGTATCAGCTTTTAACCCCCAGTAATCTTCAGGCTTACCATTACCCACCAAGCGACTATATCCTGTACCTATGGGATCAATAAAAACCAGATCCACCTTGTCTAACAGCGTTTGCGGGTTATCTTGCAACACATAAGGCGCAGCCCCATCATCTTCTGAAGCATCGCTAACCACTTTCACAACCTTTGGCCCCAGTAACCCCATATGTAACCACATGGATGAAGAGCCAGGCCCTCCATTAAAAACAAAGGCCACAGGCCGAGACACGCCTTTTTTCACATTAGTACGCAGATAACTGGTAGAAAAAAGATGTCCCGTGACGTCCCCCTTATCATTGGTTAATGCCGTCTCTGCGGCGATAACCTCATAATCCACTTTTACATCGTTAAATTTGCCTTTATGGCTGCTAATAAATTCAACTAAGGCAGGAATAGGTTTATTTGTTTCTGATGATGCCTGACCGGTACTGTCATTGGCTTGCGCTCGGCTGGTTAAAAGTATTAGTGCGGTAAAAGTTATTAATAAAAACCGACTTAAAAACGTAACATTATTCATTATCCCTGCCTATTTAACTATACCTAGCTTATAACTTCTAACGGTCTGTAGTATAAGCCAAATCATCCCATTGTTAAAAAACACATTACGTGGACAATCTGTATTTGGCAAGGTGTAAAAATACCCCATAAAATAACCCCACGGCATCATCAATATAAATATTGCATTTTACCTTTATTTTTCTTAACCATACTGAAGATAAAATCATAACTGTAATTAAAAATTGGCACAGTAAGGCATTTGGACTAACCTGTATGACAATCTTAAATATGTACGCAATGTCAACGTTAAGGTGAAAAATAATGATAAAAGTCAGTGTAATGTATCCCAATGCCACAGATGTTAAATTTGACATCGATTATTACTGCAATACCCATTTATCCATCGTACAAGAATGCCTCGGTGACGCACTAAAAGGCGGTAATGTAGATTACGGTATTGGTGGCGGACAACCCGGCGAGTTGGCCCCTTATGTAGCGATAGGTCATCTTATGTTTGATTCTGTGGAAGACTTTCAGGCAGCTTTTGGTCCCCATGCTGAAAAGATCATGGGCGATCTCCCTAATTTCACCAATGCGCAACCGCAAATTCAAATTAGCGAAATTAAAGTTTAGTGAATATACAAGGGCTCAGTAGAGCCCTATAAATACCAATAGCATTAGCTAAAAACCGGCCAGTGCGACCACCGTTGCCAGCACGGCAGTGATTTTGTAAATAATGACTATACACAGTGAAATACCCTATTTCATTGCTCAAATCCCATTTATTCGGTACGCTATTAAGCAATATTCAATCAGTTCCGACCTCTTAACGGGCCGTTGAAATAAAACGAAGCATCGAGCAATTCATGTTATCTGCACTTAGAAAATCCATACAAAATAAACCCTCCTTTCATGACATTCAGGCGAATATTCTTGCCGGATTAACCGTCGGCGTTATAGCCTTACCCCTTTCCATGGCGCTGGCCATTGCCAGTGGCGTTCCCCCGCAGCACGGCTTGTATACAGCAATCGTGGCAGGGATCATCATTGCCCTAACCGGTGGTTCCAAGGTCAATATTTCAGGTCCCACCGCCGCCTTCGTGGTTGTATTGCTTCCCATTGTTCAGCAATACGGTATTGGCGGCTTATTACTTAGTGGCTTTATGGCGGGGTTCATCCTTGTTTTTATGGGGGTGGGCAAACTGGGGCGGCTCATTGAAATTGTGCCGTATCCTGTCATTATCGGGTTTACCGCAGGTATTGGTGTAGTTATCGCCACCTTTCAAATTAAAGATTTTCTGGGGCTCAGTGTTGTAGCTGCAGATGGACACTACATCGAGAAATTGCTTGCCATTATTCACGCCTTACCTTCGATAAACTGGCAAGAAACACTGATTGGCGTATTAACTCTGGCCATATTGCTAGTCTGGCCAAGATTCCGCTCAAAAGTACCCGGTCACCTTGTCGCCTTGGTCATTGGCAGTATAACGGCCTTCATACTTAGCCAATTGCTCGGGGATTTTTCAGTGGCCACCATAGGCTCACGTTTTTCTTACCAATTGGACGGTGTAACCGGCCAAGGGATCCCGCCCATACTGCCTTCCTTCGAATGGCCATGGAATTTGCCCGCTGCCAATGGCGAAAACATTGGTATCAGTTTTGAACTGATTCGTGAACTATTACCCGCAGCGATCACCATCGCCATTTTAGGCTCGCTGGAATCGTTATTGTGTGCGGTGGTATCCGATGGCATGTCAGGAAAAAAACACAATCCTAATGATGAGCTCATCGGTCAGGGACTGGGTAACATTGTCGCCCCCTTATTTGGTGGGATACCAGCCACCGCCGCCATTGCAAGAACCGCAACCAATGTAAAATCCGGCGGTAATATGCCCCTATCATCGGTTGTTCATGCCTTGTTTATCCTTATCAGCATACTCCTATTGGCACCGGTTTTATCCTATATTCCCATGGCTTCCATGGCGGCGTTGTTATTGGTGGTAGCGTGGAACATGAGTGAAGCGAAACATTTTATCCGCTCAATAAAAATCGCCCCCAAAGGGGATGTTACCGTATTGCTCTTATGCTTTACCCTAACAGTGTTATTCGACATGACCATTGCGGTTGCCTTAGGTATGGGGTTAGCCGCCATCTTGTTTATTAAAAGAAGCATTAGCCTGACAGAAGTATCAGCCGTTGAGCAAAACCATGAGGTGTATGAATTACCAGAAGCGATCATCATTTATGACATCAATGGCCCGCTGTTCTTCGGCTCTGCGCAAAAAGCTCTTAAAACCGTATCTTCGGTGAGACCTGAAGTACAAGTGGTCATACTCGATATGACAGAAGTCACCATGCTGGATATGAGTGCTATGGTCGCCATGGAATCTATTGGTGAAGATTTACAAAAGCGGAATATAAAATTAGTGATTAACGGCCTACAACCGCGCATGTTACTTAAACTCAGACGCGCAGGTATTCGCAAGCAAATAGGTAAGGTGGCATTTTCCAGAACCCTTGCAGATGGCGTAAAAACCGCTAAAAGTATGTACTGATAATACAGCGCGCTAGCGCTTTTTAGGCAACAAAATACATCTGTATTTTAAAAGCAAGAATTAGGAAAACGAAAATTAATGAGCCGTACAATAATAAAAAATTGTGTCCCCTTTTGTCATAAAACCGCGACATTCCTTGTTTCTGCTTTCCTTTTAGGCGGCTGCAATCCAGGTACCAGTGTTAATGATACTGCCGCCCAAACCAAAACCATGCATCTGCAGGCCTCGACACAACAAGAAGACAAACGGCTTTTCGATTTTGTCGAAGCACGCTTTGACCGCCGGATCGCCCAAGACCCCAATATGCAGACATATCTTGGGATTAACGGTGGCGCACAATCAACTTGGACCAATACGTCGGATGGGTATGCCAAAAAGCAATTACTGGATACCGAGGCTGCGCTTTTAAAATTGACGACGGAATTTAGCCGCGACAGCCTAAGTGATGAAGGCAAACTCAATTTTGATCTGTTTAAGCGAGAGCTCACCAATAAAATCGAAAACGCCAAGTTTCGTCGGCAAGCTTATGTGGTAGACCAATTTAACGGGCAGTACACCTATCCCATTACCCTGCTAAAAAATAACCATAATATTCACAGTGAAGCCGATGCCAAGGCCTATATCGCCAGATTAAATGGCATTGAGCCACTCATGGCTGATATTGTCGCAAGAATGAAAGATCGGGCGAAATTGGGTGTGTTACCTCCCGCCTTTGCTTTTGATGCCATGATAAGTGATGTCAGCGCTATTTTAACCGGCGCCCCCATCGACAATAGCGATACTCTGCATCCCTTGTACGCCGATTTTAGACACAAACTGACAGCCTTAAATATTGATCAAACAACTAAAGATGCACTACTTGAAGAAGCCCGAGAAGCCATTAAAGGCCCCTTCAAACAAGGTTACGGTAGTTTATTATTTACGTTAAAACAGCAACAGCCTCTGCAAAAAGAAAACAACGGCGTATGGGCCTTACCCAATGGGGACGCGTATTATGCGAATCGGGTAAAAGCACAGACCACCACCACGTTAAGCCCAGAAGAAATACACAAAATTGGTCTTAAGGAAGTGGCCCGTATTCATCAGGAAATGCACGGTATTATGGATGAAGTGAACTTCACCGGCACATTGCAGGAATTCTTTGAATTTGTCCGTAACGACCCAGATAACTATTATCCGAATAACGATGCAGGACGGGCACAGTTTTTAACCGATGCCAGAGCACAAATTGCCGATATCTTTGCCATTGCCCCTCAGTATTTTCATAGTTTACCCGCCGCTGATTTAGAAGTTAGGCGTGTAGAGCCTTGGCGGGAAAATTCCACTTCCATTGCCTTCTATGATCGCCCAAGTTTAGACGGTACACGTCCAGGCATCTATTACGCCAACTTGGCCGATATGACAGGGGTGCAAAAATATGTATTTACTGCCATTACCTATCATGAAGGCGTGCCTGGGCACCATTTTCAAATTGCAAAATCTCAGGAATTAAAAAACTTACCCCGATTCAGGAAGTATCTTTTTGCGGGTGCCTATATTGAAGGCTGGGCCTTGTATGCAGAACAACTAGCTTACGAAATGGGCTTTTATAAAAACCCCATGCATAACTTTGGCCGCTTGCAAAACGAGTTGTGGCGCGCAGTACGACTTGTTGTGGATACCGGCATTCATTACAAACACTGGTCTTTAGAACAAGCCATCGATTATTTTACCGCTAACACGCCCCTTTCCTCCCAAGATATAGAAACCGAGGTGGAACGTTACTTTGTTAACCCGGGTCAGGCCTTGTCCTATAAAATGGGAATGATAAGAATTTTAGCGTTACGGGAAAAAGCCAAAGAACAATTGGGTGACAAATTTGATATCCGCGATTTTCATAGTGCGATACTGGATGCTGGGGCCTTACCTTTAAATATGCTGGATCAGCGTGTTGAAGCCTATATTTCTGTAACCTTGTCCCACTAAAATCAGGCCATAATGCGTGTAAATAAGACGGTTAGGCATTATGATGACTCTCTATTTTTACTCAGGTAACAAAACACAAATGGCGGTGAGCGTTACGCTCCTCGCCATCTGACTGTATTAAATCAAAGAAGGACATATCCCTGATGGGTTTATCAAAATTTCATCTATTGCCCACCATGACGCTCTTTGCGGCACTGTTTGTTGGCGGATGCAATAAAACATCAGAAGTGGTGGCGCAACAAGACAATACGACTGCGAAGGATCCCGTCACCAAAGGAATAGATATTTCCTTATTTAAAGAAGGGGCCTTTATAAAAGCCCCTGAAATTGTTGATTGTGAAACCACCGCGGGTACAAAAACCACCTGCTACAAACTGGTCACCGCAGGCCGCCCCGGCACGCGGGCACCGGGCCCATTTTGCCCTAGAACCATTAACGACACATCAGAAGACACAGGTGCCTGGTTTAGTAAGGAAGGAAGCGGAGACTTAGTGGATCTTACCGGCGATTTCATTGCCAACTTAAGCACCTACTATGATGATCCCAACTGGCAGCTGTATGATACCGATACAGGAAAAGTGCGTTATACCGCCACCCAAGAAGCCTGCTTTGGCGCTGCGCGGCCCGATGTAGAAGAGCAATACAAGCAAAACTGCATAGAATGTGAAATGAGCTACCTAGAAGAAGATTTCTCCCTTACGTATCTCATTCCTACAACCCCGATCCCCGCAGATAGCGACCGTATAGAGCGGGTTCGCACCGCAGGTATCGCATTAGATGGCGCTGAACTTGCCGGCCCGGCGCCAGTGGATGAAATTTTGGGAAGCTACACCATTGCCGCTTTTGATGACTGTGGCGGTCACATTAATGCCCACCAAGGGTATCATTACCACTCAGTTAACGGCTGTACCAATATTGATGTGAACCACGATGGTTACGCCCCATTAATTGGTTATGCGCCAGATGGGTATGCCATTTATGCCATGCGTGACGCCCAGGGAAAGGAAGCCGAATCGTTAGATGAATGCCGGGGCACAACAGATCCCATCCGAGGTTATCACTATCGTGCCGCCAGCCCCAGTGAAAATATGATTATCGGTTGTTTGCACGGTGAAACCGTTCGCCCCGTGGGTATGGAAGGCGCTGGCGGACCGCCTCCGGGTGGCCCACCTCCCGGCGGGGAAGGCCATCCTCCTCCTCGTCCCGACGATGCACATGCTCACTAACAACCTAAGGCGTATATCAGATTATGCATGAAAACCGATGGCGTCAGAGTTTATGGTCAGCAGCTTTGCTTTTGCCTTTGCTGCTGATAACTCAAAAAGCCGCAGCCCACGCAGGGCCCCTTAACAAGGCGGCCATGGCAGTATGCAAGGACAAACAACGCTCCCAGGCGTGCCAGTATGAAGGTCACCATAACGATTTGTATATTGGTACCTGCCAGTATATGTCGGATGAAGATTTAATTTGTGTCAGAAACAAGCCCATCCAACAGATTGAGCCTGATCCCAGCGACACGTCTTCTTCCCACGATAATACTGACCAGGGAACAAGTTCCAAACATAACGAAGGCGAAAATAACTAGGCTGACATCATGAAAATCACCATTGAACGGGCTGATTATGCCAACACAACCCATCAAAAAGATATTCCTTTTCTGCTGAATGACTACGCCACTGATCCTATGGGTGGCGGCACGGCGTTATCTCAACACAGCTATGAGAATCTGGTTCCTCATTTAGCTACACTGCCCCATGCCTTTAGTGTAATTGCCTATGTGGATAACCAACCTGCTGGGTTAGCAAACTGTTTTGAAGCTTTTTCCACCTTTGCCTGTAAACCAATCATCAATATTCACGATATATGCGTAAGAAAAGCGTTTCGTGGTTTAGGTTTGAGCCAAAAGCTACTTGAAAAGGTACAAGAGATTGCCACCGAAAAAGGATGCTGCAAAATTACCTTAGAGGTATTGAGCAATAATGATGTTGCCAAAGGGGCCTACGAAAAATTTGGCTTTGCCAGTTATCAATTAGATCCACAAGCGGGTGTAGCGCTCTTTTGGCAAAAGACACTTTAAAGGGCTATATTCTGATACAAAGACCGGCTTTTTATCGAGCTTCAACCCTAGCCGGTTTCACACATCGGGTAAGGGAAAGCAATGGATAAAAATAACACTGGCCTGCTGATAGTCGATATACAAGGAAACCTTGCTAGACAAGTTCACGATAGCCAGGCGTTTATAGCACGCTGCGAAAAACTGGTTCAAGGCGCACAAATACTGGATCTTCCCATTATTATTCTTGAACAAAACCCGGAAAAACTGGGATCCACTATTGAAGAAATCCGTATGCTGTTACCGGATCATCCTCGTCTTGCCAAATATACCTTCAACGGATGCTTATCTGACCCATTTATACAAACACTGCAGTATACTGAAGTCACCCATTGGTTGGTATGTGGTATTGAAGCCCATGTGTGTGTTTATCAAACGGCAAAAGGCATGAGGCAGATTGGTTTGGATGTCCATATTGTTTCTGACTGCATTGCCTCACGTAGCGCAGAAAATCAGGCCTTGGCACTACGTAAATTTACCCAGCTAGGCATGTCGTTAACCGGGTTGGAAATGTGCTTATTTGAACTGTTAGAAGACTGCCGCGCCGATGAATTTAAACCCTTACTCGCCCTCATTAAGTAGGTCGTATTAGTCCAAAGTTTAACGGTCAACCCATTGATCTATTAAATTA
This sequence comes from Alteromonas sp. 14N.309.X.WAT.G.H12, assembly GCF_036697315.1. NCBI lineage: Bacteria > Pseudomonadati > Pseudomonadota > Gammaproteobacteria > Alteromonadales > Alteromonadaceae > Alteromonas > Alteromonas sp. 14N.309.X.WAT.G.H12. Next base: position 23,788 of record NZ_JBAHZB010000025.1, on the reverse strand, counting down.
ATCTCGCGTACCATACCTATCAATGATAACAAGCAAAGGAAAGACAATGAAAAAAACAATGTTGGGATTAGTGACTGTATGTTTCGCTTTAGGTGGATGTGCTCCAGAAGTGGGAAGCAAAGAGTGGTGTTCACAATTAAAAGAAAAGCCTAAAGGCGACTGGACGGCCAATGAAGCCACTGATTTTACCAAGCACTGCATTTTCCCTAGCGACGATTAAGCATTCCCCTGATTTGTTATGCACAGTGTGCCTTGTTCTCTGTGCATTTTTACCTTACTCAAATCCAGCTGATTCACAATAACAGCCTCAACTTAGAGTCGGCACAGTTTGTGAATACCACCCGCTAATCTTTCTCTATAGATAAAGGAAATCCCTTGCTTCGGCCTATGTTATTTTCGCTGCAACCCTATTACAGGGGGCTCTCCCTCGCCCTATCTCATGATTTCAACATGAGGCCTCTGACTTCATTTGTGTCGCTATTTTAATACACAGTAAAAATAACATCGAACGATAATCGAAAATTAGCCGAATAACAAAAAGATAAATAGCAGGGAATAGTATGACGCAATTGAAGGTTGTTGAAGGCGATATTACCCAACTTGAAGTAGACGCCATCGTTAACGCCGCCAATACCACCTTATTGGGAGGGAAGGGTGTTGATGGCGCAATTCATGAGGCGGCAGGGCCAGATTTGTTTGAGCACTGCAGAACCTTAGGCGGATGCCAAACCGGCCAGGCCGTCATAACCCCCGGGTTTGCGCTTCCAGCTCGTTATATTATTCATACCGTTGGTCCCATTTGGCGCGGAGGCTTTAATCAAGAAAGTACGTTATTAGCAAAGTGTTACCAAAACTGCTTGGCCTTAGCCGCCCAGCACAACCTAAAGAGCATCGCCTTTCCTGCCATCAGTTGTGGTGTATATGGTTACCCAGTTAAAGCGGCTTGCGAAGTCGCAATTGGCACAATCCGACTTCATGCCAGTGGCCGCCCCCTACCTGAAAAAATCTATTTAGCCTGCGTGGATGAAAACGTTAAAAACGCTTACTACCAGTTACTCGGCCCCAACTCATAACACTCTAGTTACAAAACCGTTACCTTTTCACCTAATATCGTAAAGATTGCGTACCAACTAGGATAATAATCATAATTCTTCCTTTATCAGCGAAAGGTACATCCTACCCCATTGCTCGTATAATGCGCGCCCAGCGATAAGGAGGAGCACCATGCAAAAAGTCAGTCACAGTATTATTGAAGATGTCTTTGCCTTAATCAGTGCCGGATTATTTGTTGCTTTCGGTATCTATCTGTTTCAGTCACAAGATCTCTTGATCGGTGGAGCAGCCGGTATCGCACTGCTTGGTTCCTATGCATTTTCTTTAGATTTCAGCCTGTTATTTTTTATTATCAACTTACCCTTTTATCTCTTGGCATGGATCCAACTGGGAAAACGCTTTACCGTCAACACCTTCATTTCGGTCGCCACCATTTCCGTGTTATCGAAGTTCATTCCAACGGTTGTGAACATAGAGCAGGCCAATCCGCTGTTCGCCGCTATTTTCGGTGGTATTCTCATTGGTGTGGGCATGTTAATTATGTTCAGGCACAGTTCAAGCTTAGGTGGATTAGGGGTTTTAGCCTTCTTTTTACAACAAAAATACGACATTCGTGCCGGCTTTTTACTGTTAAGCCTTGATGCCATCATACTGTTAAGTTCATTAACCTTATTGAGTACCCCGCTGGTCTTATTGTCTGTTTTAGCGGCCTTTTGTCTGAATATGGTACTATCACTTAATCATCGTCCTGAGCGTTACACCCTACGAGGGCGGCATAAAAACACCACAAATTCTGTACAAACGCTGACCGCACAACAACAAAGTTAAAACACCTGACACTTCCTTGTATGCCAGGTGCGGATCCGGTGAGTAAATGTCCTCGCCTTGTGGCACAATGCGATTTCAAGATAGGGTGGATATATAGGAGTCTTGGGATTGAAAGCAACCATTAAGGATGTGGCGAAACTCGCCGGCGTCTCGTTTAAAACCGTTTCCCGGGTAATAAATAACGAATCAAACGTTAAAGCCGAAACATTAGAAAAAGTACGTCACGCCATCAATACCCTTAATTACCAACCCAATCAGGCAGCCCGAAACTTAGCTGCCATGCAATCTTATGCCATAGGCTATGTTTACGATAATCCCAACGCGTATTACGTGATTGATATGCAAAAGGGTTTATTAACGGCCTGTCACGAACGGGATTACGAATTACTTATTTATCCGTGCGATGCCTCAAGTGAAAGTATCGCCGAAAATCTTTTAGGCATGGTATCCCGTTCAAAATTGGCGGGCTTGGTGTTATCGCCGCCACTGTCTGAAATGCCTGAGGTATTATCCCAAATCGCCGAATCTGGCGTGCCCTTTGTAGGGATCGTATCGGGAAGTGCCCCAGACATAGCTGAAGGCCGCTGGGTTTGTGTGGATGACCGCAAAGCCGCAGGACAAATCGTAGAACATCTGATCGCTTTAGGACATAAGCGGATTGGTTTTCTATCCGGCGATCACTCTCACCGCTCCACCTTGGAACGGGAACGTGGTTATCGAGATGCCTTGAAAAAGCACGGCTTGGTCGATGATGACACCTTACGATTTGATGGTCAGTATGCGTTTAATAGTGGGGTGGAAGGCATAAAAGCCCTGCTCTCTTTACCAGAGCCTCCTACGGCAGTGTTTGCTTGTAACGATGAAATTGCCTCAGGTGCGCTGTTTCATGCGCGCTTGCATGGCTTGAATGTCCCCCAACAACTAGCCATTGCTGGGTTTGAAAACAGTCCCTTTTCATTGCAGACATGGCCGCCCATTACCACCGCCGCACAACCGACCAATGAAATCGCCAGACAAGCCGGAGATATGCTCATCAGCACCATTCAGGAACGCCGTACCGGTAAAGACACAGAAAAAACGAAAAAAGAACGTTACTTTTGCCCAGAACTGCTTATCCGCGACTCCACAAGGCAAGAACCATAAAAAAAGGCCAAGCCAAATCTATCGTTTGGCTTGGCCTTATTGTTACTTTTTCTTTTTCGCAGGTGCGGTAGGTTTGGGTGGCACGGGTCTGCTAAAAGCACCAGGATTGACTCTGACTCGCGCAAAGCTTGTTCGCATAATGGTCCTTAAGACTTAGCGTGAGAATAACCTCACAAGTTGATGATAAACACGAGAGAATGGTTGCATCCGGGATGAAATACTTTATTCTAAAATAGAATAAAATTTAGAATAAATGTATAAATGGAAGCATGATATGAAAAAAGAGAATAACTATTGGCTTCTCGTATTCCATTTATTGTGCGCCTCTCAGCAGGCCATATCAATGGCAAACCGTTTAACCTGTAAATATTGTCGTCTAATGGCAACAGAATCGGCACTGGCGCTTTTCCCTCACCCGAAAATTCTACTTTTAAGCCACCTGCCACGGCTATTCGATAGCAATCCAGAGGAACAAACCTATGATTAGTACCGCCTTTGGCTATGTAACCGTACTTTTAGCCATAGCAGGTTGTTTGTATTTTCTTGAAGCACACGCCAAACTTCGTCTTTTCCGCTATTTGCCCGCCATTGTGCTTTTATATTTTGTGGTGATGGTCTGCGCCAGTATTGGCATCTGGCAATCGGGCCCTGTCATTGACGATACCTACAAGGCGCTGCGCAATAACCTGCTTCCGGCAATGATTTTTCTCATGCTGCTGAATGCAGATCTCCGGCAAATTAAAAAGCTGGGCTGGAAGATGATTTTTACCTTTTTACTCGCCAGCCTCAGTATTGCCTGTGGGTTTATTGTTACTTACGCAATTTTTCAAAATGCTCTTGCCGCCAATGCATGGAAAACATTTGCGGCATTATGCGGAAGCTGGATGGGAGGAACGGGGAACCTTGCTGCGGTGCAGTTAGCCTTGGATGTGCCAGATTCAGCCATGGGTTACACCCTGCTCATCGATTCGGTGGATTATGCCTTATGGGTTATGCTGCTACTGGCTTTAGTGCCTTATGCACGACATTTTAATAAATGGACCGGTGCAGATGAGCGCATCTTAGCGCAGGTAGGCGCATCATTAGAAAAGTCTCAACAGCATACGTACCCTGTCAGTGGTGGCAATTTGCTGTTAATGCTGGCGATTTCATGTGTAATATCCACCGGCGCCCAATGGCTGTCCGCCTATATGCCAGCATCAACCTATTTTACCCCCACCGCCTGGACCGTCGCCTATGTCACATTAGCGGGGATCATTGGCGCAATGACGCCCTTAAAACGCTTTGCCAGTGCCGACATGCTCGCCATAATCATGCTGAATCTGATTATTGCACTTATTGCCTCTAGAGCCAGTTTTGGGGAATTACTCGAAGCGCCCATATACATCTTGGCTGGCGGCCTGATTCTACTGATCCACGGCCTGATTATGGTAATAGCTGCCAAGCTCTTTAAATTGGATTTATTCACCTGCGGACTGGCCTCCCTGGCCAATATCGGTGGCGTTGCCTCGGCCCCCATATTAGCCGCATCCTATTCAAAAGCCCTTATCCCCGTAGGCGTACTCATGGCCATGCTAGGCTACATTGTGGGCACTGCTGGCGGACTGGCCGTAGGCAGAGTGCTCGCGTTTATTGCTGGCAGCCCTTAGCTTAGGCCAAGGCAACGTCCAGGATCATCATAATGATAAACCCGATTAATAAGGAAAACGTGGCTAAATTCTGATACCCGCGCTGGTGGGTTTGGGGAATGATTTCATCACTGATGATAAACAGCATGGCACCGGCGGCAAAGGCTAATGCCCATGGCATAAAAGCTTCCATCGTCGCCACTGCCAGTCCACCAATTAATCCCCCCACAGGTTCAACTAAGCCGGAAAGAATGCCAATACCCGCAGATTTCAGCGGGGTGTAACCCACCGACATCAAGGCCACAGAAACGGCCAAACCTTCTGGGAAATTCTGAAGTCCAATCCCAATGGCCAGGGTTACCCCATTTTTAAGTTCACCACCGGCAAAGCCGACCCCCACCGCTAAACCTTCCGGAAAGTTGTGTAGGGTAATGGCCATAACAAATAGCCAGATACGTCCTAATTGGGTGCTTTCCCGTCCTTCCTTACCGGTTCCAAAGTGTTCATGGGGGACATTTTGGTGAATAAAGTACAGGCACCCGGCACCTAAAAACACGCCCAATCCCACCTCTAGTGCGCCTAACACGGGCTGATGATTATCCTTGCCGGCATATTCCAAAGCGGGCAAAAGAAGTGAGAAGAAGGTGGCCGCCAACATAATGCCGGCAGCCATACTCAGTAACCCGTCTTCTGTCCTCACCGACAGCTTTCTGATGGTTAATACACCTAAGCTTCCCAATGTGGTCCCCATGCTGGCGCACAAACTGGCAACGAAGCCCATTAATACAACATTCGATGAGTCCATTCTGTCTCCATAAAAGGGGTTGTTTATTTAATGACAATCGGTCTCAATGTGGTGATTTATTTTATCTATTTTTCGAAGCATTACACGTAGTACACTAGCCTTGGCACCCGAGAAGACACCCGTGTCAACAGTTCATAGGAAATGGTGCCCGCATAACGGGCCACTTCATCAACGGCCAGCTGCTGTCCCCATAATTCAACGGGATCACCGGGTTGAGGGGTGGGAATGTCGGTGACATCCACAGTAATCATATCCATAGAGACTCTTCCGGCTAACACCCCTCGATGCCCATTAATCATCACCGGCGTACCGTTAGGACAATGGCGCGGGTAACCGTCCGCATAGCCAATACCAACGGTGGCAATCACTGACGGACGTTGTGCCCGCCAAGTTTGGCTGTAGCCCACGGTATCGCCGGCTTTTACCTTTTTGACCGAAATAACGCTAGCCTGCAAAGACATTACCGGCTGTAACGACAAGCCACAGTCACCTTGCAATGGCTGGGCACCGTAAATGGCGATCCCTAGACGATTCCACTGGGCCCGAGCCTGTGGACATCCCACCACGGCAGGAGAATTAGCAATGCTCACCGCTAAGCCCGTTTGATCACGCAGGGCGAGAAAATCTTCAAGCTGTTGCCCATTAAAAGGATGATTAACCTCATCGGCACAGGCGAGATGGGTCACTAATACCGGCGGCACGTTAAATAGATCCCCATGGCGTGAAAGCAAAGCCGGGATCTCCTGACACTGAAATCCCAGTCGATGCATCCCTGAGTCCACTTTCAACCACACCGTCGGTCGCTGTTCCAACGGACAGGATGCTAACCATTGCAACTGTTGTTGCTGATGTACCACAAGAATATAGTTTTGTTCGCCTGCCACTGCACACTCATAATCCTGATGTGGTCCTTCAAGCACCACAATGGGAGCCGTGATCCCGGCGTCGCGAAGCTGAATCGCTTCTTCGACGATAGCCACAGCAAAATAAGGAGAACGTTCACGAAGGATACGTGCAACATTAATCGCACCATGGCCGTAGGCATCGGCTTTGATCACTGCCATTGACTGACCTTCCGGTGTCATGGCTGATAATAAATCGAAGTTATGTATGAGTGCATCGGCATGAATGACCGCTTGGGTTTGCCTGCTCAAAAAGGGTTTTCCTTCCAACTGATTTGATGAAAACCCTAATATCTTACCTCGGCAATAAAATTCCGGCTATACATATTAAATGGAATAATATATTCTACATATTCGAGTGAATAAAAATAATGTAACAGGACAGAATGTTAGGTCACTACGCATTTGCAGATATACTGGTATTTATCGGCTACGGACTTGTCCTTTTAGGCAGCGGCTGGTTATTTAACAGACAAAACCGCTCAGCCAATGACTATTTCCTTGGCGGCAATAGCATACCCATGTGGATGGTCGCCATCTCGGTTTTGGCAACCTCCCAATCTGCCGCGACATTTCTCGGTGGCCCCGACCAAGGATACCGAAACGATCTCACTTATCTGTCCACTAACATTGGCGCTTTCATCGCCGCCTTCTTTGTGGCCATTTTCCTTATTCCCCGTTTTTACCAACAAAAAGTGTACACGGTATACGAATTACTAGAGCAACGTTTTGGCGCCCGGGCCAAGCGCCTGGCCGGTTTAATGTATTTGTTTGGTCGGGTTTTTGCCAGCGGCGCTCGTTTATATATGGCTGCCCTCGCCGTCGCCATGATCCTGTTTGGCAATATTGACGCCTCCAGCGTGATCACCGCCACCCTTATCATCACCGTTTGTGGTTTGGTATATACCGTTTATGGCGGCATTCGTACCGTTATCTATTCTGATGTATTACAAGCGGTCATTTATGTCGGTGCCGCCATTGCGGTAATCATAGTGTTGTACAACGCCATCCCCGCTTCTTTTGGCGATATTATTGCCGCCTTGCAAAATCCCGCCCCCGGTGAAACCTCAAAATTGCGGCTCATCAACACCGATATGGATTTTACCAATAGCGGGGTATTTAGTTTGTTTTCGGTGTTAACGGGCTTTGTGCTACTTAACATCGCCGCCTTTGGTCTTGATCAGGATATGACCCAGCGGGTACTGACCTGTCGCAATGCTAAAGAAGGCAGTAAAGCCATGCTGATGTCGGTGGTAATGGTGATTCCCGTTATGCTGCTATTTTTAGTGATAGGGCTTTTACTTTATATTTACTACCAACGCCCGGATATTATGGCCTCTGGCCTGTCTGACGGACCGGTACCTTCATTCGCCGGTAAACCTGTCACCATATTTATGTACTATGTATTAACAGAAATACCGTCAGGTGTGCGCGGTTTGGTTACCATTGGTATTTTAGCTGCGGCATTATCCACATTGAACTCCGGACTCAACTCAATGGCTAGCGTATTGGTGCAAGATCTTTATCGTCCCTGGCGTGAAGGGAAGCACAATAAAACCGACGACGGTCATTATGTCAAAGCGGGGCGATGGGCCATGGTGCTGGTAGCGTCAGCGCTAGGTTTTATGGCATGCCTATGTTATTACTGGCAACAGTACACCAACATGCCATTGTTGCAATTTGCCCTGGGTGTCATGGTCTTTTCCTACAGTGGTTTACTGGGGGTTTATTTCGTAACCCTGTTTTCCACCCGTGGCAGTCAGCGCTCTGTGATCATCGCACTTATTGTTGGTTTCTTGGTTCCCTTGTCCATGCAGCCTTACGTGATCCATACTGTGTTACCTTCACAATGGCACTTTGAACTCGGCTTTACTTGGCAACTGGTAATAGGAACCGCAATTTCCACCGTAATTTGTGCGTTAGGTAATACCACAGCGGAGCCGAAAAACTAATTTTTCGTGCCCCCATTTTGAAGAAGAATACTGCAGAACTTTGATAACTAAGCAGTGCAACCTCATAAGGCAAACTATGCAGGCAAAAAAAGTAAGCGGGACGTCTGATTTACTGGCCCAGCTGAACAAGATCGTATCAGAAGGTCGAAATCCGGAAACCATGGATATTGACTTACTATCGACGGATGCAATTTTACGCAAGATCAATCAGGAAGATGCCAAGGTCGCGAATGCTGTCGCCCAGGAAATCCCGCATATTGCGCAAGCCGTTGATGCCATTGTTAATCGATTACAAGCCGGTGGCCGCCTGGTCTATATCGGCGCAGGCACCAGCGGCCGATTAGGGATCCTTGATGCGGTAGAATGTCGCCCCACATTTAGTGTTCCCGATACCTTAGTTATCGGTATTATCGCCGGTGGCGAAACCGCTATCCAGCATGCTGTGGAAGGCGCTGAAGATAACAAAGCCCAAGGTGCCAAAGATATTCAAGATATCGATTTCTCCGAAAAAGACGTCTTGGTGGGTATCTCAGCAAGTGGTCGCACCCCTTATGTTGTCGGTGCCCTTGAGTATGCCGCAAGTCTTGGCGCCGATACCATCAGCATTGCCTGTAATCCTGACTCTGTTGTGCTTAACGCGGCCCGCATTCCCATTTGCCCCGTTGTAGGTCCTGAATGCCTTACAGGCTCCACCCGTATGAAGTCTGGAACAGCACAAAAACTGGTACTGAATATGTTGAGCACCGCAAGCATGATCCGCTTGGGCAAAACCTACCAGAACTTGATGGTGGATGTGAATGCCACAAATGAAAAATTAAAGGCCCGGGCTATCCGTATTGTCATGCAAGCAACCGATTGCTCGAAAGATGATGCTTCAAAAGCGCTGGAAGATGCGCACCATAATGCCAAAGTGGCCATTATGATGATATTAACCGACACCAGTGCCACAGAAGCAGAAACCATGCTCGTCAATCATCACGGCTTTTTACGCCGCGCCGTAGAGCAGCAATGAAAAAACTCATGCCAAAGACAGCACTATGGGTACTGTTGGCGATGATGACCTTCGCAGCCCAAGGTTTAACCCTTGGCGCTGCGCGCACCGACCTCTATTTGCCGCTGCTTAAAAATAAACGGGTTGGCATGATTGTCAATCAGACCTCCATGGTAAACCAGATGCACCTCGTGGATTATCTGCTTGCAAAAAAAGTCGATATTCGCAAAGTGATGGCGCCGGAACATGGCTTTAGAGGTGATGCCGGCGCGGGGGAAACCATCGCAGATGGGCATGATGAAAAAACCGGCCTCCCTATCTTGTCGCTATATGGCAAAACCAAAAAACCCACCCCCGCAATGCTTCAGGACATAGACATTCTCATTTTTGACATTCAGGATGTGGGCGCACGCTTTTATACTTATATCAGTACCTTGCATCTGGTTATGGAAGCGGCGGCGGAGCAAGGCATCCCCCTTATTGTATTAGACCGACCGAATCCAAATGGTCGCTTTGTCGATGGCCCTGTTCGTGAGGAGGCTTTTGCGTCATTTGTAGGTATGGATCCCATCCCCTTACTCCACGGTATGACCATGGCCGAACTGGCCCAAATGATCAAAGGGGAAAACTGGATATCCCACGCAGCCGCCTTGTCACTTCATGTGGTAAAGATGGCGAATTACCGTAAAGATCAGCTTTATTCGTTACCCGTGCCACCTAGCCCGAATCTGCCCAATGATCAGGCCATCGCTCTTTACCCGTCACTGTGTTTATTTGAAGGAACCACAGTCAGTGTGGGACGCGGCACACCCTATCCGTTTCAGGTACTCGGACACGACAAAGTCAAACTCGGTGAATTTCAGTTCAGCCCACAAAGCCTACCCAACAGTGCGCCTTATCCCAAACTGGAAGGCAAGGTATTATTCGGGATGGATTTACGACACGCCTCATTGGAAGGCTTTGACTTATCCCTTCTCTTATCAACCTATGAGCAATTTAAGCGCGCTGACGAATCCTTTATCGATCGCCCTGCATTTTTTGATAAGCTTGCCGGTACAGATCAGTTAAGGCGAGATCTGGAAGCCGGGAAAAGTGAAGCCGACATTCGTCAACAATGGCAACCGGCACTCACCCGATTTAAGCAGCAGCGACGCCCCTACTTATTGTATTAAATATACCGGTCGCTAGTTCTTTTGCCGCTTAAACTGCGACACCACTTCATTGGTTTTTTCCAGCAATTTACGGCCAGGACGCGACGCCTGAGTCAGGGCAATAAAAAGCATATCAATAATTAATTCCTGCGCGGTGCGAGCTAATATTGACGATAACCGCAAGGACGCTTCTTCAGCCACCGAATAGAGTTGTACCTGGGCTTTATCGGCAATCTGGTTATGGCCATACTTGGTAATAGATATCACCATGGCATGATTGCTCCGGGCTTCATTGACCACATTTGCGATTTCCCGGGTACTACCGGACTCACTAATCGCCACCACCACATCATTTTCGCCAAAGGTTGAGGCAAGGGCCAGCTGTATATGTCCATCGGCCTCTGCAATGGCCGTTATGCCCAGTTTTTGCAACTTATAAGCAAAATCCTTACAAACCAGTGCCGAGCCGCCAATACCACAAATCATCACCCGCTTAGCGTTTTTCAACAATTCCACCGCACGCTCAAAGGCTACCATTTCATTAAGATTGCGGGTTTCGTTCAATACACCAATTTTACTGGCAAGGAGCTTGTCGGCCATTTGTTCAAACCCATCAGACAAGGTGATTTTGCCGTGGATTTGGGTGTTTGGGGCTTCTTTATTTAACGAATCAATGACCGCAAGTTTAAAGGCCGGATAGCCTTTGTACCCTAGCTTCTGGGCAAACTTCACCACACTCGACTGACTTACGCCCACCACATTTGCCAATTCCTGAGACGATAAGTCACGTACCGCGTTAGGTGAATCCAGCGTAAAGGTAGCCAACTTCGACTCACTGGCAGACAATGCGTGTTTTATTGCTTTTATTTTAGTAAATGCAGACATGAATTCATCACTTTAATTATCAAGATTTAGATTATTTCTTTGTTTGAGTAACACCCAACCACATGCGACTAATAATAATGCTACACACATCAAAGAATTTATTATTCAAATATAAACCAGTTGAATAGAATATCAAAATACCATTAAATAACCACACGTATTTCTGTCGCCACCTTCGCCATAGAAAGCACCGACTTTCAATAAGGACAACATTATGAACGCCCATCCAGATCTTGCTATAGCAGACATTGCCAATACCTTTGATGCTATGCATTGGAAGGTGCTGGATAAACGTCACCTGGTGTTTGACGATATTACTCCGATTGTAGAGACCTTATCGGCCAGCAGTGAAATCACAACCACCTTACTAGGCCACTCCTACGAAGGCAGGCCGATTGTTCGCTACGCTTTAGGCAAAGGCCCTCTTACCCTTCTGGCTTGGACACAAATGCACGGCGATGAACCCACCGCCACCGCGGCGGTATTAGACTACCTGCATATTTTATTAAACAGTGAACCTGAGGGTTTGCCTCGAAACTGGCAAAACATGGTAACCCTTCATGTTATTCCCATGCTTAACCCCGATGGCGCTGAGCGCGGTACCCGTGTGAATGCCCAAGGTATAGATATCAATCGGGATGCCAAGGCATTGCAATCTCCCGAAGGCCGTATACTAAACGACCAAGTAAAACAATTGGCCCCCGATGTGGCCTTTAACTTACACGATCAAAACCCCTATTACACCGCTGGCACCTCATCAAACCCAGCCACCATTGCCTTTCTTGCACCGGCGTATCACAAAGATAAACATGTAGATGCGGCCAGACTGCGTGCCAAACAGCTCATTGCCGGCATGGCAAGTACCTTAAATCACTTTATTCCCAACTGCATTGGCCGCTACGACGACACCTATTCCTTTCGTTCTTTTGGTGACAATATCGCCGCCACGGGGGCTAGTACCATCCTTATTGAAAGCGGGGCAGCCTTGGATGATCCCCACCGGCAAAGCGCGCGAAAGATGAATGTTGTTGCGCTGCATTATGCGCTGTTAAGTTTACTTTCAAACACCTATCAAAGGTATTCCCTGGCCGATTATTATCGTATTCCAGACAATCGTGAAGACGGGTTATGTGATACCAAGCTCAGCCACATTACCCTTGGGGACAGTCAGCCCTATCAAGCCGACATTAGCATTAATCTATGCCGGAAAACCGGCAAAAGCAGTATCACCGCCATTGGGGATCTACGTACCATACACGGTTTTAGTGATGTGGATGGTCGAGGTCTTCGTGTGGCGAACATTAAACCCTATGTTGTTACCTCGCCTATGCATCTCGACGATGGCTTTTATCGCAAGCTACTGGCTGAAGGCTACAGCTATTTTGTGGATACAAAGGGTCAGCTTAGCCACACCTGTACGTTACCGGTAAGAATTGAAACAGCCCCTATATCACAGGTGTGTATGCTACCGGGCGAGCGTGCTTTCTTTTTATTGAAGAACAACAATGGGATCCAGGCGGCGATATTAGAAGGGCAATGGACAACCTTAAACCCGTAAAAACCACTTTTTGCGGTACATCACATAAACCGGAAGGTAACAGAGCAGTAAAAAGCAGCAGGCAAACAGCAATGACGCTGTTTGCGGCGAAGCTAAGGGCGAAAACACCTGTTGAAAAAGCCAGGCTTTTAATGTCACGCCGGCCACTGGGATCATAAGAAAAATGCGGGCAAGAATGCCCGACAGCATAAAAAACACAATACTATTTGCCCCAGCCACCACAAAAGGTTTCGCCCAAAGCTGGTGGTGCTTTATATCCAGAATAAAAACCAGTACGCCCAACAACAGCATGGCTAAACCGGCAGTGAGCACGGTGTAACTCGGTGACCACAGCCCTTTATTCACCGGCACCCACAAACTTAAAATGAGGCCTCCGACAAGGAGCACCACGCCGCTTACGAAGAGCAAGCCACAGGTGTTTTTTTCGGATTGCCCTGACACCAACCACTGCCCAGCGATAACACCAAACAAACAGGTACCGATGGCAGGAAAGGTACTAAGCAGTCCTTCCGGATCAAAGGGAAAGGGCTGGGCCTGAGGATAATACACATGATTGGCCCCTAAGACAGCGTTATCTATCCACGCTGAAAAGCTATTTCCAAACTCCCAAAGACCCACATAAACCTGATCTTGACTATCATGGTAGGGGAGCCATGCCATGGCCATCCAATAGCCACCAATACAGACCACCAACGCGGCATATTGCCCCTTTATATCCAATTTATACAGGATGAAGGCGGTAACGAAATAAACCACGGCCAAGCGTTGCAGAACGCCCATCACCCGTATGGACAGTAATTTATCTTCTATCCAGCTAAAATTGGGATCTAACGTATTTACGTAAAAGAGCGCCAAAAACAGGCCTAGGGCGAATAAAATGGCGCTGCGCTTGATAATAGACAAAACAATGGCTTTAGGAGGTTGCTGCTGCATGCGTTGATGAGCAAACGCAAAATTCATGGCAACCCCCATGATAAATATGAAAAAAGGGAACACGAGATCGGTGGGGGTGAGTCCATGCCATTTTGCATGTAATAAGGGCCAGTACACCGACTGCCAACTACCTGGGTTATTGACCAGTACCATCAATACGATGGCTAACCCACGCATTACATCCACTGCCATTACTCGCTTCATTTATGCCGTCTCTTAAAGGATACCTAGGTAATTATATGGCTCTATAGCAGCACAATGGGCTAGGAAATACCAGCCGTAAGGAATATTTTATTATTTACATCTTGTTCATCTGTGATAATTTGGTTATTGCGTTTATGATTGCGGCTTATAATTTATGGTTTCTCGTTTTTTCTTCCGTTACGTTGTGCTTTTTACAACAGTATTGGTACTTACCAGTTGTGCATCTGATTATGCTTCTATGCCCTCACAAAACCGCAGTGAGCGCATTAAAACATTAGTAATGCATTTTACCGCCATTGATTATGAAAAAAGCGTCCATGCACTGGTGGATGAAGGCGGATTAAGCGCCCATTATCTTATTACCGATCCGACAGATCCCTCAAATCCCACAGGCAAGGCCGAAATCATTCAATTGGTACCTGAAGATAAACGTGCTTGGCATGCCGGTGTCAGCTACTGGCAAACCCGTTCTCATTTAAACGACACCTCCATTGGCATTGAAATTGTTAATGTCCCTGACTGCAAACGCGACACAAAGCCGGGCCAAGTAGCCTCTGAACACGGCGCCCATCGCTTGTGTTTTTTCCCTGACTATCCCACCGAACAGGTTAGTCTCATTATTTCACTGGCAAAAGATATTCTAGCGCGAAACCCTGATATCCACCCCACAGCAGTTGTCGGTCATGCCGACATTGCCTTTAACAGAAAAAACGATCCAGGCCCGCGTTTCCCTTGGTTTGAACTGTATCAGGCCGGTGTGGGCGCTTGGTATGACAACGACACCCGTGCTGCCTACTGGAAAAAGTTTAACCAACAATTGCCCAATATCGGCTTAGTGCAAGCAGCCCTCAAAGCCTATGGCTACGGTGTGGTAGAAACAGGGATCTACGATAGCCCTACCCAAAACGCTATTTATGCCTTTCAAATGCATTTTGTTCAAGACACTGTTTCAGGCCGCCTTGACAGTGAAACGGCCTCGGCCTTATTTGCCTTGTTAGAGAAATATTTTCCAGCCAAAACTGAAAAGTTAATGGCTCGGTACCAAAAAGAATCTGCCCTTGTGGCCGTTGATGACAATGCGCAACCCGCCAAAGTAGGGCAAATCGATGAGGTTTTCCCTCAGATAGCGCGCTCAACCCGTGAAGAGGTTAACGATAAAGGGGGTTTCAAAAGTTATAAAGGCAGAGGTGAAATTATCCTTAAAGCCGAAGATGAAACCCACGTCGAAATTCAGGTCAATGGACAAACGTTAAATATCGCTGACCCTTTATTAGCAGGCAAAACCTATCATTACAGCTTGAAAAAACGAACCCAAAACGGGTTGAATACGTTATCTGTTAACGCCGTAACCCCCGAGGAAAACAGTGTGAAAATCACCGTACCTTGGCCTGAACTGATTGATAATACCCAAGCCTGGCGCGACAAATTTAAGGCTGTGGATACACTAATAAATCAGGAAATCAGTGACGGTTTTCCCGGTGCGGCGTTACTGGTAATAAAAGACGGACAAGTGATCAAGCGCGCAGCCTATGGTTATGCCTTGCGCTACAGCCAAGACGGCTCGCCATTGTCAGCACCAACGCCCATAACCACCGAGACATTGTTTGATTTGGCCTCCAATACCAAGGTCATGGCCACAACCTTGGCCATAATGAAACTGGTATCAGAAGGCAAAATCAATGTGGATGCTCCCCTTTACCACTATCTTCCCGAGTATCGTGACAATGGCAGGGAGGCGCGTACAGTACGAGATTTATTGAGTCATCAATCTGGCTATGGCCCGGAAGTTCGCTTTTTTAAAACCGATAATCCTTATGGCCCAGCCTTGATGTCGCGGCAGAAAAACCGAACCAACCGCTTGTTGGCCACCCGGGTTCCCTTCAAAGAAGGTAACAAGCTGGAGAGCCAGTACAGTGACACCAACTTTATGCTTTTAGGTTATCTAGTTGAGCGCGTCAGCGGTATGTCCCTCGACCGTTATTGTGAACAGGTTCTATACGCCCCACTCCACCTTAATCACACGGTTTTTAACCCGTTGCAAAAAGGGTTTCGCCCCGAACAAATTGCAGCCACCGAAATTAACGGCAACACCCGCAATGGTCATGTCAGCTTCCCAGGGATCCGCACCTATACCTTACAGGGCGAAGTGCACGATGAAAAAGCCTGGTATAGCATGCAGGGCGTATCTGGCCATGCCGGACTGTTTTCAAACATTGATGATATGGGTATATTATTACAGACACTGTTAAATGGCGGCGGCTACAAAAATGTCTCCTTATTTGATGCACAAACTTTGGATCTGTTCACTGGCCCCTCATCAATAGATGCCGGCTTTGGACTGGGCTGGCGGCGAGCAGCAGACGGGCGCAACCGCTGGCATTTTGGTCCCTATGCAAGCCATACGGCATTTGGTCATACCGGTTGGACCGGCACAGCCACTGTGGTTGACCCTGCATTAGACCTCGCCATTGTGCTGTTAACCAACGCCCGCCATTCACCCGTTGTTGAATCTAACACCGGTGAACTGGAATTTACCGGTAAAAGCCAATTTGAAACCGGTAATTACGGCAGTGTTATGACCCGCATTTACGAAGCGGTGTTACAAAATAATTAGCCATCCCCGCCCAGCATCACGCTGAAATTTAGGATGATTAAAATAAAATTACTGGAAGGAAGGGGGCAATATGGGTAGGCTAACCTAATACAAGCGCTAGATTTAAAAAATCATAACAAGAACAGGTAACCATTGCATGGACTGGATTTCGATTATCCCGCCCTTAGTCGCCATTTTCGTGGTGTTTTGGAAAAAAGAAGTGATCATGGCGCTACTGCTTGCCGTGCTCTGTGCTGAAGGACTTATCCTTTTCAACGGAACTGAAGGTTCCCTATTACTGGCCCCCATTAACGCCATCGAACGCACCATTAGTGTTGCCTCAAGTCCCGGCAATACACGCATACTGATTTTCTCTTTGATGGTAGGCGCGTTGCTCGCTTATATCCGTGATTCCGGTGGTGTTACCGCCACAGTAAACTGGTTGGTGGGCAAAGGCGTTGCCAAAAGCAAACGTCAAGTGGGTTCATTGACCATGTTCACCGGCATTGCGGTCTTTATTGAGTCCAACCTTAGCGTTCTAACCGCAGGTATTTTCGCCCGGGGGCTGTACGATAAATTTAAAATGAGCCGTGCCCGCCTAGCATACATAATCGACAGTACCAGTGCACCGGTTTGCATTCTTATTTTACTTAATGGATGGGGGGCCTTTGTACTGGGCTTGTTAGATGGCTATGAACTTGAACAAACGTCCGCCAGCATTCTCTGGGGTACGGTACCGCTGAATTTTTATGCCATTTTCACTTTGGCCATCGTGGTTTATACCATCGCAAAAGACAAGGTTCATGGCCCCATGGCGGAAGAAGAAGCCGCCATGTCCAAAACGCAAACCGTATTAGAAACAGAGCCACCGACAAAAGCCCGGTATATGCTGGTGCCACTGATCACTATGGTTGTTAGCATGGTAGGTTTTATGCTGTGGACGGGAAACGGCGTTTTGTCCCAAGGCAGTGGTAGTAAATCTGTCTTGTATGCCACTATTTTGGCCACCGCCGTTGCGTATTTTTTAATGCTGGCCCACAAGCGCTTTACTCATCACGAAGCCGTGGCCATTGGGTTTAAAGGCATGGGAGAACTTCTGCCGTTAGTGACCATTGTGCTGCTGTCACTCACACTCGGTGCCAGCCTAAAAGTACTGGGAACGGGAGTTTTCGTTGCCGGTATTGTTGGTGAGTACTTACCTTTAGTACTGATTGTTCCCATGCTGTTTTTGGCCGGTGCTGTTATGTCTTTTACAACAGGTACCAGTTGGGGCACCTTTGCCATTTTGATCCCCATTGGAGTGCCACTTATTCAAACTTTAGGGCTACCACCGTCATTGGTGATTGCCGCGATTTTGGGGGGCGGTGTGTTCGGCGATCACTGCTCTCCTATATCAGACACGTCCGCCGTATCCTCTATCGCGGCTGGGTGCGACCTGCTCACTCACATTCGCACTCAGCTTCCTTACGCATTAACAGCAGGCGGCCTTACGCTCATCGCGTACGTGGCCGCCAGCATTATTATGATTGGATAACCTTATGCGAATACTATTTTTATCGCTTTTCCTTTGCGTTACCGCAGGCTGTTCGGGAGATAAGACCCCTGCGCCGAAAACTACAACCCCCAAAGTCGTTGCTCAACAAGCTGTCTCCATGCCCGACTCTTTTGCAGCCGATGCCGCTATGGCTGTACTCAACGACGGCGGAAATGCGGTGGATGCCGCCATTACCGCACAATTTGTGCTGGCTGTGACCTTACCGGAAGCCGGTAACATCGGTGGCGGTGGTTTTATGACCATCTATAACAATAAAGAAGCGGCCTTTCTTGATTACCGTGAAATGGCACCAGCCGCTGCACATCGAGATATGTACCTGGATGAGAACGGTGATGTAAAACCCCATGAATCCTTATTTGGTGCAAAAGCTTCAGGCATTCCCGGTTCTGTTGCCGGTATGTGGCAGGCCCATCAGCGCTTTGGCAAATTACCTTGGGCACGGTTGGTTCAACCCGCGGTAGATTTAGCCAAAGACGGCTTTAAGGTGCCGCCTAAATTAGCCGCCAAGGTAGACCGTTACATCAAGCGCATGGAAAAAGAAGGGATCACCAGTAACTTTACCCAGTATTTCGGCGCAGCAAGGGAAGCGGGAGTGGTGTTTACACAGCCCGAACTTGCCGCCTCAATGATACGTATCCGCGATCAGGGTGAAAAAGGATTTTATGAAGGTGAAACAGCGAAAGCCATCGCCGCCTTTATGGCACAAAACGGTGGCTTGGTTACTGAAGAAGATCTGCAAAGTTACGAAGCTAAATGGCGAGCACCTATTGTATACCCATGGCAGGACTACAAGCTAATCACCGCGCCACCGCCTAGCTCTGGTGGTGTAGCAGTAGCCCAGTGGATCAGCATGCTTAACGTGGTATTGGAAACGCATAAACTGCCTGCCCATAACAGTGCTGAATACATTCACCTGATGTCTGAAATCGGTAAACGCGTGTTTGCTGATCGCGCCGAATATTTAGGCGATCCGGATTATGTTGAAGTCCCTGTCGACGCCCTGCTTGACAGTGATTATATTGCTCGTCGTGCAGCGGAAGTAAACCCCGATGAGATTTCGGTGACAGAAGACGTCAAACCCGGTTTATATGAAAGTACCGACACGACCCATTTTTCTATCATGGATAAATGGGGCAATGCCGTTGCCAACACCACCACCATTAACCTTTCTTTTGGTAGTGGCGTAGTTGCTGAAGGTGCAGGCTTCTTGCTTAACGATGAAATGGACGACTTTAGTGCCAAAGCCGGCGTCCCCAACTTCTTTGGTGCCATTGGCGGTAAAGCCAACGAAATCCAACCCGGTAAACGTATGCTTTCTTCTATGACGCCGACCATTGTCCTGCAAGGCGATAAGGTTAAGCTGGTCACAGGTTCACCAGGTGGCACAACCATCATCTCTTCGGTGGCCCAGACTATTCTGAATGCGTTGTTTTTTGACATGAACGCAGAGCAATCTGCCAACAGTCCCCGTTTCCATCACCAATTATGGCCTAAAGACACCATTGCTTATCACAGTGGATTATCCGCCGATGTCGTGAAAAAACTTCAAGCCATGGGATACACCATGAAAGAAAGCAACTTTGGTGATGTACATCTTATCAAACGTACTGAATCAGGCTTAGAAGCTGGCTCAGAAGCTCGTGGCCGTGGTAAAGCCATTGTTGAACAGACCACATTGTAATATTTATCACGCAGGATTTTTCCCTGCGTGACCAATAAAAAAGCCTGCTTAAAGCAGGCTTTTTTTTAACCGATAATGTTATACGTCATAAGGATGACGCAACACCATGGTTTCATGTCTGTCCGGACCAGTAGAGATGATATCGACAGGTACGCCGGTAATCGCTTCTATACGAGCAATATAGTTTTTGGCTTCTTGAGGTAGCTTCTCAAAGTCGGTAACACCATAGGTTGAGTCACTCCAACCAGGCATTTCTTCATACACTGGCGTCACCAGATCATAACCATCAGCAGCCATGGGGGGAACGTCTTTCACATTGCCGTTGGCATCTTTATAGCCAGTACAAATGTGCAATGTTTCTAATCCGTCCAATACATCAAGTTTAGTCAGGCAGAACCCGGTAATGGAGTTGATTTGCACAGCACGTTTCATTGCCACGGCATCAAACCAACCCGTACGACGTTTACGGCCAGTAGTGGCGCCAAACTCATGCCCTTTGATCCCTAAGTGCTGACCCACTTCGCATTCAAGTTCCGTGGGGAAAGGCCCTGAACCTACTCGTGTGGTGTAGGCTTTAACAATACCCAGTACATAATCGAGTTTTAGCGGACCAAAACCCGCACCGGTAGCCACACCACCAACGGTGGTATTTGAAGAAGTTACATAAGGATATGTGCCATGATCAATATCAAGCAAGGTCCCTTGAGCGCCTTCAAACATGATGGGTAAACCCGCCTTGTCTGCTTTGTCCAGCTCATCAGTAACATCCACTACCATCGCTTTCAGGGTATCAGCAACAGCCAATGCTTGCTTCAGTGTTTCATCGAAGTCGACGGCCGGCTCATTGTAATATTGGGTAAGCGTAAAGTTGTGAACATCTAACACTTCTTTAAGCTTGGCCGCAAAATCTTCCGCGTTAAATAAATCACCCACGCGAAGACCACGACGGGCCACTTTATCTTCGTAGGCCGGACCAATGCCACGCCCTGTAGTACCAATTGCTTTACTGCCACGGGCTTTTTCCCGGGCGACATCAAGTGCGATATGATACGGCAGAATTAACGGACACGCTTCGCTTATCTTAAGACGTTCACGTACGGGGACACCACGCTCTTCGAGCATGCCGATTTCCGTCATAAGTGCTTCTGGGCTAAGTACAACGCCATTACCGATAATACAGGTAACGTTTTCCCGCAGAATACCGGAAGGAATAAGATGAAGAACGGTTTTTTCGCCGTCAATTACGAGTGTGTGACCAGCGTTGTGACCGCCCTGATAGCGAACCACGTATTTTGCGCGATCTGTTAACAGGTCAACGACCTTACCTTTACCCTCGTCACCCCATTGAGTGCCGAGTACCACAACATTCTTTGCCATGAATCTAATGCGTAAAAAAATTAGGCGTGGATTCTACCAAATATCAGGCACTATGATCACCTGTTTTATGTACAAATATGCGCCTCTACAACAGAAAATAAGGATTTTTCCAAAAATTTATGTAGAAAAAAGGTAAAACAAAGTGATTGCGCCTACAATCACCAATACACCGCCAATTTGACGGAGTTGATTACTCGGTTGCTGACTGATGGCTAACAGATAACGTCGCCACCGGTTGGGCATCAGCAAAGGCCCTAAACCTTCTATGATGCAAACCATGGCAAGTGCCAACCATATTAACTCCATTTTAATTCCTTAGTTTTTTACGGTGTAGTATAAGTACTTACGTTATAAAAATGACAAGCCACCGATTATAAAGGTACTGAAATCCTAAAAATGCGGGTTAACACATTCAACCAGTAATTTTATGTCACAATGCTCGATAAAATCTGCTATATCAATAAAGATGAATAGGCAATAAGGATATTTAATGAGATTTCCGCTACAAGGGCATTATTCCCTTGATGTATCC
>NZ_JBAHZB010000025.1:0-2007 GCF_036697315.1 Alteromonas sp. 14N.309.X.WAT.G.H12 | reverse complement strand
GCAACAGCCGAAGCCTTTGCCGAAGATGTAAATCGCGCAGCCCAACCTCTTCGTGGTAAGCCTTGGGCGGCGATTATGGATGGCAGACGATGGGTGTTATCAACCCCTGATTGTCAAAATATACTCACTGAAGCCGTAGCCAATAATATATCTATGGGCCTTGTTCGCTCAGCTTACGTACTTGAAACTGGCATGGTAAAACGCGCTCAACTTGAACGTACCCACCCGCATTTACGGGAAGAAAGCATTAGCCCCCATTATGAGCGCGCATACTTCAGCAGCTATTTAACCGCCTTGTGCTGGCTTGAAGAGGGCGGTTTTACCCCCTATCCATCCAAATAAAGGCTAATACAATAAGCTGTACACTTTCCGACGATATTCGGACTTCAGGCTATCGCCATCAGGCATGGCATTAATCATATCCAGCATAAGTTTTTTCGCATCCCCGAAATGTAAATCTTTCGACAATACAGAAAACAGCAAACTTAAGGCTTCAGCAGACTTATGCGCTTGTTGCAGTTGCACAGCAAGTTCCACTTTTAGCTCTAGATTATCTGGATTGGCTTCAACTTGAGCCGTGAGCTCTTGTATTTCCGGTGTATCTGCGGCTTTTTCTGCAAGCTCAATTTTTCCCACCATGGTTTGATAGCGAGAATCCTGATCAACGAGCTTAATAGTATCAAGCAAGGCTTTGGCCGTCTCCACCGAGCCATTTTCCACCAAGCAATCGATGTACATATACTTGGCGTTAATGTTCTCCTGATTCAGTTCGTAGGCTTGTTTGGCATGGGGAAAGGCGGCAGCATAATCGCCTTCATAAATGGCTTCTCCCGCTTTTGCCAATAACGCATCTTCCGGTTTCGGTAAATGCTTTTCGAGTAATTCGCGGATCTGAGCTTCTGGCTGAACTCCGGCAAAACCATCTACCGGTTGACCATCTTTCACTACCATAACCGTAGGCAGGCTACGAATACCAAACTGGGCGGCGACTTCTTGCTGCGCATCACAATCAACCCGAGCCAGAATCAAGGCATCACCATATTCTGAGGCGATTTTCGCTAATACAGGAGAAACGGACTTACATTCCTCACTCCACTCTGCCCAGAAATCAATTAAAACCACCTTTTCCTGAGAGTCGGTTAAGATGACTTGCTGAAAATTTTCCGGGGTAATATCTACGGTATTGTTCGCAACTAAATTATCCATGACATAGGCCTTTAAAACTATTTGCCCACTAATATGGGTACTTCAGGTAGAAATACAAGCAATGAGTATACTACTGCGCCGGTGATATTTTCAGTAATTTGCCCTTTGGCATGTCGGTAAGCAGGTATATATACCCGTCTGGACCTTCGACCACATCACGGATCCGCTCTTTGCGCTCTTTTAAGTACTCAACTTGTTCACCGGGCACACCGTTCTTCATATGAATACGGCGCAAATGGGTAAATTTGAGGGATCCCACAAAGAGATCGCCCTTCCACTGAGAAAACCTGTGGTTTGAATAAAACATCATGCCGCTTGGTGCAATAGAAGGGTCCCAGTACAATATAGGCTGTTCCATACCTTCCATTTCTGTTTTGTCCGAAATGATATCGCCACTGTAATCGATGCCGTAGGTAATTTCAGGCCAACCATAATTGGCCCCTTTTTTGAGAAGATTAACTTCATCGCCACCTTTCGGACCGTGTTCCATGGCCCAAATATCTCCGGTGTCAGGGTGTACGGTAAGCCCCTGAACATTACGGTGGCCATAACTAAACACCTCAGGTGCATCACCCTCAATAAACGGATTATCGTCGGGTACAGAGCCGTCAGCATGAATGCGCACAATGGTACCAAGATGATTATTGGTGTTTTGCGCTTCATCCATATACGTGTAACGATCGCCAAGACTGACAAAAAGATTGCCCGCATTATCAAACACCAGTCGACAACCAAAATGAAATCCATTGTCTACTAGCGGGCGGGAACTAAAAATTGTGCGTACGTTGGTCAAGGAACCAT
>NZ_JBAHZB010000259.1:0-423 GCF_036697315.1 Alteromonas sp. 14N.309.X.WAT.G.H12 | reverse complement strand
TTAACGGTAACCGATCCTGGACTAGGCAATGATGCCACCCCTACCATTTCCGGGAATACGGATATACCGGCTGGTGAATTGGTGTCCATCAGCATTACCGATGCTGACGATGAGACCCAGACCTTTACCTCCACTGTCCAACCTGACGGTTCGTTCAGTGCTGATGTGCCTACGGCACTGGCCGAAGGTGATTATACGGTTGCGGTCACCGCCACCGATGATGCCGGAAACACCATCACCATAAACGAAGACGGGACGGTAGATACCACTGCACCAACATTATCAGTTACCGATCCTGGGTTAGGCAATGATGCCACCCCTACCATTTCCGGAAATACGGATATACCGGCTGGTGAATTGGTGACTATCAGCGTCACTGATGCGGATAATGATACCCAGACCTTTACCGCCACTGTCCAAGCA
>NZ_JBAHZB010000258.1:0-426 GCF_036697315.1 Alteromonas sp. 14N.309.X.WAT.G.H12 | reverse complement strand
CCGCAAGTCCGGTCTCGCTGTGGCCATCAACGCTCTCTGAGTTTTCGTAACTCACAGCTTGTAAGAAGCCCCGCAGGAAAACCTGCGGGGCTTCTTCTTTTTTACATTTCGTGCTCTGTTGAAAATGCTCACTTACGCTTGATATCGTCATCATTCCGATCGGGATGGATGACCGGACGTTTGAGATATTTGGCTTCGCTCGGCAGGTAGGTGTTATGCCTGGCCAAAGCCCCCGGCAATTGAATGTCGAAAAACACGGAGATAAGCCGCATGGCCACCATCAGCACCACAATCAGCACATCAAGCACGACTTCGGCGGGAAAACTGACGATTCCCTCGTTCACTCCTTTACATACGAGTACCGTCAATACGCATCCAACGGCTGAAGGCACCGCGTACCAATGCTTGTCGCGGATCACCATGGGC
>NZ_JBAHZB010000257.1:0-429 GCF_036697315.1 Alteromonas sp. 14N.309.X.WAT.G.H12 | reverse complement strand
GTGTTATGTGTCGATGGATAATGTATGACCAAGGAAGTTAAGAAAAAAGAAAGTTTATTTGCTAATTCGGTGGCAGCGGGCTTTGCTGCACTTATGGCGTCTATGGTTATGATTTGGTGGGGCATTTCGAAACCATCCGAGGATACAAGCATCTATATTTTTCAAGCACTACTTTACGGATGCATTTTTACGTTTTTTTATTTCTTTACCTCTCGCTTTTTTAACTGGCTATATTCTCTGCATGACGAAAAAGTTTGATAAGTATTGGATGCTATGACAATTATTTTAATAGTTAAGGATTTGCGAATTAGGCTTAACTCACTTTGGTAGGCAGCTCGGTATGGAAGGAGAATAGTGGGTGACACATAACAATAAAATTCAAGCGGACATTGCCAAAAGCGGGCAACGCCGCTCAATTTGGTGTTATAT
>NZ_JBAHZB010000256.1:0-440 GCF_036697315.1 Alteromonas sp. 14N.309.X.WAT.G.H12 | reverse complement strand
TTAACCATACAACCCTAAATAGCTTCCGTTTGATAAATCAAACGTCGTTGTTTCCTCTTACCACATGAAAGATAAGACTCAACAACCATTACATTGTTATCCAAAGCGTGCGACACGCCAAAAGGATGGACTTCAATGCGCCTAACCTTCGCCTTTTTATCCGAAGTCAGGTGAGATGTGATCTCTGTTGTATGCATGACTGTCTAATCAATTACATTGCAGCTTACGCTGCGCCGTTTGTCAGATAGAGTAGCGTGAAAGAACATCATTTCGATATTCTCAGTTACTCAATTTGATTGATTACTAATATCAGCTTTCCAAATTGTTAAAGAACAAGACTTTGCTCTTGCGACCGAAGTCACAATAACAAAACAATCTGTGTGAACACTACGCTAAAAGGCAGTTGACGATTTTTAAGGTAAGGAGGTGATCCAACCCCA
>NZ_JBAHZB010000255.1:0-452 GCF_036697315.1 Alteromonas sp. 14N.309.X.WAT.G.H12 | reverse complement strand
GATCACCTCACCGCGATTCATCATCGCGGACGAACCCACCACCGCACTCGACTCCATCACGCAACGCCAGATCGTGGACCTGCTGACCTCGCTGGTGGACGACGCCGGTGCCTCCATGCTGTTCATCACCCACGATTTCTCCGTACTCGCGCGTGCCACCACCCGCTGCTACGTGCTGGACGCCGGCCGCATCGTCGAATCCGGACCCACCGCCGACCTGCTCGCCTCCGCGGCCTGCATGGACAAGCATTACACGAAGGTGCTGCTTGCGGCCGCCGGCATTCCCGTCGCGCCTGGCATCACGCTCGACGCGCGTTCCTTCGACAAGGCTTCCGAATTCAAGACCGACGCCGATGCGATCATGGCGCAGGTTAGCGAAGCCGGCTTGCAGTATCCGCTGTTCGTCAAGCCGTCCCGCGCCGGCTCCAGCTTCGGCGTGACCAAGGTGGAGC
>NZ_JBAHZB010000254.1:0-455 GCF_036697315.1 Alteromonas sp. 14N.309.X.WAT.G.H12 | reverse complement strand
CCCACTAAGGGGCGATAACACATGGGCTAAAATTAGGAACGAAGTGACGCAGCCCATGTGTTAGCGTCCCAGCGAGCGAAGCGAGAGCCTTTAGTGGTTTGTTATATTTCATTGTTTAAACATCCTTGAAAACATCATAAATAACAACCCCAACGTTAATGACCGTTAAGATCATAATGAAAATTGTCATATTGCGCATTTGAGAAGTCATTGATTTGATTTTTGAGTTGAACTCTTCATTTTCGCGGCGAGCAATTTCTTCCCTATAGAAGCTAAGTCCAAGACTTGTCGATTTAGCGATTTGATCATAGCTTCTTTTTAAAGACTCAATATCTCTATTTTTTAATTCGTCAAATGAACTCATTTCTTTTCCCTGAAATATAACACCAAATTGAGCGGCGTTGCCCGCTTTTGGCAATGTCCGCTTGAATTTTATTGTTATGTGTCACCCACTA
>NZ_JBAHZB010000253.1:0-484 GCF_036697315.1 Alteromonas sp. 14N.309.X.WAT.G.H12 | reverse complement strand
GCGTTATATTTTATGGAGAGCCTGTGAGTATTTGTCTAACCATTTCAAAAATTGACTGGGCAATAACTAAGGATGTGTTTACGATTATTGGAACAATCTCAGCGATTGTTATAGGTATAATCGGGCTAACCACTTGGCGCAGACAATTGAAAGGCACAAGTGAGTATGAAGTTGCTAAAAAAGCGATTTTACTAACATATGAAGTAGAGCAAGCCATTCAAGGTGTGCGTAATCCTATGTTGCACCTTCCAAAAGACGAAGTTGAAGCTGGTCGTCAGCTAGAAGCTGAACAAAAAATATATGCAGAACGCTTTGTCGCTCTAGAAAATAAATGGGCAGAATTACAAACTATAAAACTTGAATCTAAGGTCATTTGGGATATCGAGGCGGCTGAAAGCTTTAATGAAATCAAAGATATTATCGGAAAATTAAGAGGTGGTATCTGGCTCCATTTCTGGATGAAAGGTGCATATGCTGGTCCAGG
>NZ_JBAHZB010000252.1:0-494 GCF_036697315.1 Alteromonas sp. 14N.309.X.WAT.G.H12 | reverse complement strand
ATAAGGCCAGAGGTGCTAACCGAAGCCAGATTCCCAGCGCTGTCGAGCACCGACACATTCACATTGAGCAAGCCTTCTGCGGCATCGGCCGGTAAATCGATGGTAAAGCTTCCGTCTGGTAAAACCGTAGTGGTGAAGGTCTGGGTATCGCTGTCACTGTCAGTGACTTCGATACTGAGCACTGCACCGATTTCATCACAGGTCCCGCTGATGGTGGGGGTGGCGCTGTTGAGATTGGACAGAGCATCCAGGTTCAGTATTGGGAGCGTAAGATCGATAAGGCCGGAAGTCGAAACACTGGCGAGATTGCCAGCGGCATCGAGCACGGACACATCCACATTGAGCAAGCCTTCTGCGGCATCGGCCGGTAAGTCCACCGTGAATGAACCATCGGGTAATACGGTGGTGGTAAAGGTTTGGGTATCGCTGTCACTGTCGGTGACTTCAATACTGATCACCGCCCCGATTTCATCACAGGTCCCGCTAATGGTAGG
>NZ_JBAHZB010000251.1:0-500 GCF_036697315.1 Alteromonas sp. 14N.309.X.WAT.G.H12 | reverse complement strand
GCCGACTTAGCTCAGTTGGTAGAGCAACTGACTTGTAATCAGTAGGTCGCCAGTTCGACTCCGGCAGTCGGCACCATCAATCTCTGGAGGGGTACCCAAGCGGTCAACGGGAGCAGACTGTAAATCTGCCGGCTCAGCCTTCGCAGGTTCGAATCCTGCCCCCTCCACCACTTTTTCTATGAGGTGGCCTGAGAATTAGGATTGCGGGCATCGTATAATGGCTATTACCTCAGCCTTCCAAGCTGATGATGCGGGTTCGATTCCCGCTGCCCGCTCCATTTTAGTGCTGATATAGCTCAGTTGGTAGAGCGCACCCTTGGTAAGGGTGAGGTCGGCAGTTCAAATCTGCCTATCAGCACCATTTCTCCCCAGCTCATGTTAATTAGAACACAATTATCTTTTACGTAACTTTGCTGGGATACTAGAAAAATGGCAAAAGAAAAGTTTGAACGTACGAAACCCCATGTAAACGTGGGTACAATCGGCCACGTTGACCACGG
>NZ_JBAHZB010000250.1:0-511 GCF_036697315.1 Alteromonas sp. 14N.309.X.WAT.G.H12 | reverse complement strand
CGTTATACGCTAGGAGTTTAAATGGAACTTAACCAAGTTACGTTACCAGTAAAAGATTTGGATATTGCTGCTAACTTTTACCTAAATCTCGGCTTCACACAAATTGTCGATACGCCTCATTACGCAAGGTTTTCTTGCCCAGATGGGAATTCCACCTTTTCCTTATCACTCGAAACCGATGAATTTGAAAACAGTTCTGTGATTTACTTCGAGCATGAAAAACTTGACGAACTGTGTGCTGAGTTGACTAGGAAAGGTTTTCAGTTTGAACAACAGCCGACAGAGCAACGGTATTTGTGGAAAGAAGCCATACTTAAAGATCCGTCTGGTAACAAAATCAAACTTTACTGGGCAGGTGAAAACCGCTTAAATCCTCCTTGGAAGGTTGAGAAACGCGTATAACAATCTGCTGTAGTCGCTCGCAGGCTCGCTGGGACGCAAACACATGGGCTGCGTCGCTTCGCTCCTAAATTTTAGCCCATGTGTTTCCGCCCCTAAGCAGGGTGTTATA
>NZ_JBAHZB010000024.1:0-42685 GCF_036697315.1 Alteromonas sp. 14N.309.X.WAT.G.H12 | reverse complement strand
AGCCACAACAGCAATAGAAACGCCCATCGCCCATGGATAAGGCATTAATAGCTGAACCCCAAATGCAGTGATCAGAAACAGCACAAGCGTAATGCACAATGCCCGCAAACGCCCCTGCCAACCGTCTTCAGTTTCCGCTAAGGCGCTGGCAATAACACCAAGAAAAAGCGGTATGACCATATCGATTCGGTCGGTGACCAGACTGACCGCTATCGCACCGCATAGTGCAATGAAAACCCGTATACCATAAGACAGCTGGCTCACGCCTACATGACGTACCGATTGATGAAGAAACTTAAAGGGCGACATGGTGGAAAAATCCATCTCTTAGAAAAAGAAGAAGTAAGTAAAGGCAAGTCTAAACGGCCATACGTGCAACTACAAGCCTATCCCATAATCTAATATCGAGCTGTTAATAGTATGAAAAAAGGATGATTTTTACGCAAAACTATCTTAACTAACAAACCAAATCTTAGCGCTATTTTACCCGGCAATACGGTTAGCCTAAGAAGGCACTTTTACACGTTTTTACGAATCAAAAAGGAAATAGGAAGGCAGCTTATGGGTAAGCATGCCTCGAACAGCCCACCGTCTAAACAACAGCCAATACTCAGGATCTGTTTTAGCCGTAAATAGGCTAAATTCACCGACAAGTAGATGTAAATGCGATAAGCTCATTGCAATAGTTTCTTAACTCACAATGCATCCTGTATGGAGATGGGCAATGTCAGACATTACATTTAGCGCCGAACAAAAAGCACAGATCACCGAAAAGCTACAAAGCTACATGGAAACCGAGTTAGACATAGAACTTGGGCAATTTGATGCTGACTTTTTGCTTGATTTTATTGCCAAAGAAATGGGAAGCCTGTTCTATAATCAAGGCTTATACGACGCCCAAGCGGTGTTGACAGACCGAATGGACGGGCTCACGGATGCCATATATCAACTGGAAAAAGGTTAACGGTTTTACACCATGAAAATGGCGAAATCACCTTCCGTCGTCGAGACCCTATGACACTGTTCAAAAAAGATGCAATAACATGACCTCCGATTACACTTCCATTTTACAACGTCTGTTTGGCTTTTCGTCATTTCGTATGGGCCAAGAGGACGTGGTGCAGCGACTGTTAAATCAGCGTTCCACGTTAGCGATATTCCCCACCGGATCAGGAAAATCCCTGTGCTATCAATTTGTCGCTACCCAACTTCCCCACTTAACCCTGGTGGTGTCCCCCTTGTTAGCCTTAATGAAAGATCAACTGGCGTTTTTACGGGAGAAAGGTGTCGCGGCTGAAAGTATTGACTCCACCTTAACGCCGGAGCAAAACAAACAAGTCATGCAGGATGTGCGAACCGGTCAGTGCAAAATTTTAATGGTGTCGGTGGAGCGCTTCAAAAACGAACGTTTTCGCCAGTTTATCGAGTCAGTATCAGTCTCTATGCTGGTGATTGATGAAGCACATTGTATTTCTGAATGGGGGCATAATTTTCGTCCAGATTATTTAAAACTGCCCGCCTACAAGCAAGGGCTTAACATTCCTTTGGTCTTGCTGCTTACCGCCACCGCCACCAACAAAGTCAAACAGGATATGGCCCAACGGTTTGCCATCGCTCCCGATGACATTATTCAAACGGGGTTTTATCGCGAAAACCTCAACCTCAACGTCACCCCTGTCGATGACGCCAATAAAAATAAGGCATTGTTACAAGAATTACAGCAGCAACAAGGGGCGGGCATTGTCTACGTGACACTGCAACATACTGCCGAAGACGTGGCCCGGTTTTTACAGCAAAATGGATACAAAGCAAGCGCTTATCACGCTGGTTTAGACAGTGATAAACGCCAATCGATTCAACAAGATTTTATGCAAAACCACCTGCAAGTGGTGGTGGCCACCATTGCCTTTGGCATGGGTATCGACAAATCAGATATCCGTTTTGTGATCCATTACGATTTACCCAAGTCCATTGAGAATTACAGCCAGGAAATTGGCCGCGGTGGACGTGACGGACAACCGGCCAACTGCACAGTGTTAGCGAACTTAGATGGCTTAGTGACCATTGAGAATTTTGTCTATGGTGACACCCCGGAACAAACCGCTATTCAACATGTTATTGACGATATTGCCAGTCAAAAAGAAAGCGCAACGCCGAACGGTGTCTATCAATGGGAAATGCAAATAAATAGCTTATCAACGTTAAGCAACATTCGTCAGTTGCCGTTAAAAACACTGTTAGTACAGCTTGAACTCGCGGGGATCATCCGCCCGTTATATGCCTATTTTGCCGAATACAAATACCGCTTTAATACCGACAAAGCCCAGATCCTCAGCCAGTTCTCCCAGGAGCGCAGCGCATTTCTAAATGCCGTATTTACTCACACTACTATGAAAAAAGTGTGGGGTGTTGTGGATTTTGACAGTATTTATCAACACTATGGGGCGCAGCGCGCCCGCGTGGTCGCCGCTTTGGAGTACTTGCACGAACATAATCATATCGAGCTCGCATCACGGTTAATCACCGAGGTCTACGAAGTCAACTTGCAGCGGCTGTCAGCGCCTGATTTAGCCGACAAACTTGCCTCATATTTTGCTGACAACGAACAAAAAGAAATTCAGCGCATTGCCAATTTAGTAAGATTTTTTGAACTCGATACGTGTTTAAATGCGAGTTTATCTGCCTACTTTGATGATAAACAAGCGCCGGCACAATGTGGCCATTGCAGTGTGTGTATGGGGAAGGTGGCCAAGCTTGCCTACTCGAACCCCATCGTCATGCCAGATAAAACCCAGGTTGCCGAAGCCATGGCGGCACTTAATGCTCACCTCAAAAATAACGTTGATATACCGCTAACGGAATCTATTTATTGCCGTTTTTTAACCGGCATGACCATGCCTTTATTTACCCGTTTAAAAATAAAACACGTCACGGGATACGGAAGTTGCGAGCACTGTCGATATGGCGATGTAAAAACCCTGGTGGCCTCGCTTTTAGGTTAATGTCTCTAATGTATTTATAAGCGTTTATAAATTGGGTTAGTTATGCCCATTTCTCAGAGCACATTCTATTAGTAGGCGCTAATAATATGGAAAATCGTAAACGTAAAAGAGGCGTTAAAGCATCACGTCAAAAATTAGAAGCAGCAATGATCCGCAAAGGTTTTGCTACCCAGATCCAACTGGCCAGACGAATTGCCGAATTAGAAAACCTAGCCCACCCTCCTAAAGATCTCATTAATAAGGTCTTTCGTGAACAACCCGTTGCATTTGCTAACCTCACCCGCATCGCCATGGGCCTTGAAGTAGAAGCACACACGCTTATCATGGCGGGGGATGATCCTGCACTGGTAACTCTTGTTCAAACGCCGCATCCCACGTTGACTTCATCGCCATGGGCAGACTTTGCCCTTAGCTGGTTATTGGTGCCGGTCCCGGTGGTAATGTTAGTGGGCCATTTACTCTGGCTAGCTCCGCAAGCGCCTAATAGCGGCGCTGCGAATGAACAATTGGCAAATATTGCCGGTTCAATTAAGGGCAATCCCCCTACTGGCAAAAATGACACCACTGCACACGTGCTGGTGCCACAGGACCTCAGCTTTAATCCTGTCAGCAGTATCAAGGCATGCGCAGATAAACTCACAGCAGTAACCTCCCCTTCATTTAGTCTTAGCCATCGAAATAAAAACCCGATGACTGAGTATGAAAATCTGGGGAATGAGGTCTATTTTTGCCTCACTGCGAACCGCGATTTATCAACACACTAAACCAATAAAAAAGGGTATTGTGCAGTTTTGCATCAATACCCTTTTCCCTGTCCGTCACTGACGACCTATTGCCTATTTAGAAGTCAGGATAAAGCACGGCCTTAACCGCATTGCCGCCTCCTAGCGCCAGAATGGCAATTTCCGCAGAATCGTCCAGCAACACCACTTGATCGCCATCGTTTATAATAAGATCACTGTCTATAAGTTCGTAGTCTTCCACACCCAGTTCTTTGTGCAAATACACATAGCTTCTTAAAATTGGGTAGCCCTCGCTATCGTAATACCAAACCGGATGTGTATCATCTTGAACCAGTTGTATCCCCGTGTTGTTGGTAAAGGCAAACCGGATCCCTGGCGTACCGTTCACATACAGCCATTCCATATAATTCGGCGTTAATGTGGTATACACCGTGCTTTCGGAGACAAGGTTATACTCGGCTTCCAATGATACGGCGATTTCGTCCACCTCAGGAAACAGTAATTCCTCACTGTCGCTCACCATGTATTGTAACAGCGTGAGATGTACCATGGTTGTGCCACTGGGTGGTAGGCACGATAAGCCAGGAAGGCTGAACTGGTTTAAGCTGGTAGATTCATAGCTATAGGTCGTATCGTTAAAGCTATAACTCACCACTTCTGATTTTACTAACTCTGTACCGTCCGCTTTTAGCATCTGCCAATCATCAATATCTGAAAGACAAAGCTCATGTTCACTGGTATTGGTGATTTCAAACGCCCCTTGAACAAGGGTTTCAAATAAGGCGTTTCCGCTTTCATCGGTATAATCAATGCCCTTATCTACGGTACGAGAATAGAGTTTAACTTGGCTGTCGATGGACATACTGCCGCTGGCGGCGCCGTCGCCGGTTGACACTATGGCGGTGGTTAGCGGCTTGGTAAATTTATTACTTTCAACGCTTAATAACCCCACGCAATTTCCGTCATCGGTGGTATAGGCCAAGCCACCGTCTGACAACGCAGTGGCGGTAGTTGCCAAGTTAGTGGCGCAAAAGGTGGTATCGCTGGGCGCTTCAGAGCCTACCCAGTCTGTGGTATCGACGTATTCATCACTATCATCCCAGGGCACAGATCCACTAACAAAAATAGCATCGTTGCCGTCTTCCCAAATAAATTCGGCATTATCAAAGGTGATAAGTTGTCCTTCAACATCAATGGCAATGTCACAATTAATGGTACATTCAAAGTTATATTCCACGCCCTCCACCACAGAGATAATGGATGCACCGGTGATATTTGTACCATCGGCAAATGCAGCCACGATGGCAAAGCCGTTATTCGGAGATGACGTTAAACCACTTAATGTTTCGGCAGAATCCACATCCTCACCGCCAACTAATAAAACGGACTCGTCCACACCGGTAAATTCTGTATACCCCACCGCAATGTCGCGAATCTCCAGATAATCCCAAATACTGCTAAGAGCACCATCGTTACCGGTAACACTTAAACTCGTTAAAACAACGCTATCATCACCGCCTGAGCCTGTGTCGTCATCACCACCGAGGGTTTCATCCAGGTGCGCCAAGGCCTCTTCAATCGATACCATGTGTTCATAACTGTATTCTAAATGGGTAGCAAGGAGATCAAGGGCGGTTGCAAGGTCGCTGTCTGAGGCAAACTCTTCACTTGGCACATCAAAAATAAGGGCGAGATCTTCAGCGGCCACCAGCACATCGTCGCTGATAACAATACCGTTTGTGGGGTCGCCATCCATATCGAGAGTCTGAAGAAATTGTGCAATATTGGTTACCACATCGGTGGAGACAGCGTCAGAAGTGACAAATGAATACGGCGAAATCACCTCCTCGCCAGGCACCTCGCCGAGTTCGATCCCGCCAATGGAAAAAGTGATACTTTCCCCTTCATGATAGTAAAATGTGCCCTCTTCATCGGTGACACCCGACATGCTAGCGGTTTCGTACTCTAGCCCTTCCACCGCACTGTCTAAAAACACGCCTGATAACAATGTTTCTCCATCTTCGCTATCGCCACTGCCGCAAGCAGTGATTGCTAACACTGCAGTAGCGATAGCAGAAACTCGCCATAGCCTAACGCCGTTCAACACGCTTCTCATAACCTCTCTCCCTAAACATTTATGCGATCACATTGAAAAAATCATTATCAAGCATTACGACTGCTCAATAATTAATCAATTATTTTTTTAATCGATTTAATGTTAGGTGCCACTAAGTAGCGCTATGTGTCGATAACGGGTGATACTTGGGGCGACGGGATTAAGGCATGGGGCGTTCTAGCTGCTTTTTATGCTGGATCCATTGCTTAGGAGAGCTGCCATACATGCGCTTGAACTCTCGACTGAATTGGGATGAACTCACATAACCGACTTCCATGGCAGCAACATTTACATTGACCCCTTCTGAAATTTTCATGGCAGCATGATTCAGGCGCATGGATTTGACAAACTGGATGGGTGACATATTGGTCGCTTGTTTAAACTTACGGTGAAACACTGCCCGACTCATGCCAATGTAATCAGCCATTTCTTCAATGCTCACAGGCTCACTG
This sequence comes from Alteromonas sp. 14N.309.X.WAT.G.H12, assembly GCF_036697315.1. NCBI lineage: Bacteria > Pseudomonadati > Pseudomonadota > Gammaproteobacteria > Alteromonadales > Alteromonadaceae > Alteromonas > Alteromonas sp. 14N.309.X.WAT.G.H12. The sequence continues at coordinate 36,372 of NZ_JBAHZB010000024.1, read as the reverse complement.
ATTCGGGCGGATAAATATGCGATGGAACGAGCAATCTCATTACCAACACCAAAGGCTTGCTTAAAGGCATTGCCCGCCTCGCCTTTTAGGATAACGTAGTAAAGCTCATGCAACGATAAGCCTTTAAAGTGGGCACCGTGAAGGTCGATTTCGGCCATCGACACTTTGATGGGAACATTACCGTTTAATGCTGCCGCTTCCCGCATGGCAAGAGTTTGGGGGTTATGGGCAATCAATTTACTGTCTGCCAGCATATATTCTGCGAGCGCACCTGAAGTGCCATTTCTAAACAGGCCACCTGTTCGTTCACCGGCGAACGGCTAGAATCCAGCATTCTGGCCGCTTCGGCAAAACTGCCCCTTTCCACCGCGGGGCTGATAGATCGTTCGCCGCAGGTAAAATTAGCCCTTAGGGTGTGAAAAAGAGTGCACTAAGCCCGTTTAGCTGGTACATTTTATTTACATTCATAGCAGTACACATCCGTGCCAGAAAGCAGTCGGCCTCTTTGTTTAAGGATAAACGAAAAGGAATCAAGATTGACTATCTATTGTGTCATTGCAGTTAAACATGCATTTGTATCCATCACCCGGGGCCAGGTATGTTAGGCGCGGTGGTTCCACAGCGACTCAATGTGCGCAGTATGCCCATGACCACCTCATCGGTGTTGTGCAGACTCACCGAAAACGAAGTGGTTCGCGGTGAAGCTGAGATTAACGGTTGGTGGCAAGTTCGTTACCGTGATACCATCGGTTTTGTGCACGGCGCTTATATCAAACCCATCAACGATGTATCACGGCTATCGGGCGCGGTAAACACCCCACGTTTAAATGTACGAACCGGCCCCTCTCCGAATGCCACCTACCTCGCCACGTTAACAAAAGGCGCATCGGTAAAAACCCTCGCTATTTTAGATGGTTGGCTGGAGATTGAATTCAACCATCAAACGGCCTATGTGGCATCGCCTTATGTGGACCTAACCTATTCATCCTCCGGTTACCCTGCCTTGGTAACAGCCAATTTGTTAAATGTCCGCGCAGCGCCTTCCCGAACCGCCAGTATTTTTGGTCAACTGGCGCAAAACAACCGCATTTGGGTAGAAGGCACCCTTCAAGGGTGGAGCCAAATTAGATTCAACGGCAATCGCGGTTATGTGTCTAACGCGTATATCGTGCCCGACGACACCGTCGGGCCCGAGTCAGACATGCCCGTGGCCATGGTCGATCATGAAAACGACACCATTGATGCTATTCCTAAACGGAGCGATGACAACAGCTTACTGCCCCTTACGCCACCGGTGATCCTGCCCGTTACCGGTAACAGCGAGCAGCGCGCTGTTGCCACCACCTGGAACCGTTTTGGTGCCTTGCTGATACAATTGTGTGAGCAAAAACAGGTCGGCACTGGGGCATCTGTGGCCGTGTTATGCGTAGAAAGTGGCGGCAAAGGATTTGAACAAAATAACAGTGACAAAATGATCATCCGCTTTGAAAACCACAAATTCTGGCAATATTGGGGGCGACATAATGCGGCACAATTTAATCAACATTTTCGCTACCGCAGTGACAAAGTATGGCTTGGCCACGAATGGCGAAAAAGTGTGAACACCCCTTGGCAGCCCTTTCATGGCCGTCAAACCACAGAGTGGGAAGTGTTTGAATTTGCTCGTCTGCTGAACGAAGAAGCCGCCATGCTCTCAATTAGCATGGGGGCACCGCAAATTATGGGGTTTAATCATGAACGCATAGGCTATCGCTCGGTTACCGAAATGTTCGACGCCTTTTCATCCCACATTCAATACCAAATTGGCGGGCTTTTTGAATTCTTCTCACCGCAGATGTTGCAATACCTTCGAGATCACGATTTTGTGAATTTCGCCGGCATGTATAACGGCGCAGGACAAAAAGCCGTATACGGTGAAAAAATACGAAAGCACTACGAGGCTTTTACTAAACTCATGCCAAATACAGACAACAAATAAGGAGGTTAAGATGAGCGTTTTTTCTTTTATTAGTAATATTTTTGAACCGGCGGTGAAACTGGTGGATGAACTCCACACTAGCGATGAAGAAAAGCTCCAGTTGCAAAGTAAAATTAAGGCGGTGGAAAATGAACTGCTGGCCAAGGTGATTGATTATGAAAACCAGCTACTGGAAAGTAAGACGGCCATCATCACTGCTGAGGCCACCGGGCAGTCGTGGCTGCAACGCAATTGGCGCCCCATCACCATGTTAGTGTTTCTTGTTTTAGTGGTATCCGACAGCTTTGGCTGGCTACCCAACAAGCTTGCCCCTCAAGCCTGGACGTTATTGCAAATTGGACTAGGCGGTTACGTTGCCGGTCGTTCAGCTGAAAAAATGACCCAGCAATACCTTAAGGCCCGTCCAGCTGAGAATAAATCAGACGCAATGGCCAAGGGGTAGGCACAGTCAGGTAAATGGCGTTATTTGCCACTTTGTTATTGCTCCGTAAAGCAAGCGCGGGGAGGATCCCCTTTATCGGGCTACCCGCTGTTGCTCGGCGTTTTTGTTTCATACATCTGACTTGCAATAAAAAACAAAACTGCCATTTGTAATTGGTCTAGGTATGCCTCTTGAGAAAGCGTTGTAACAAAAGAATACAACGCTTGGCAAAGAAACAAACCGCCGGCGATCTTAAAGCCAATGCCAGTGATTTTTTTCATTGGCGATGCTCCTTTGTAAAACAATAGTTTTCGATGCGCTACAAATAGTGGTTCATACTCGTTCGACCGTAAGTTCGATATATATCGTCATGTGCATTGGCTACTTCTCCGAAAAACGCACCTAAATCGAAGAAAAAACGAGCTCCACATACCATCTTAATCTGAGCACTTGATAGCTCAGTTAGTTTATTTGCCGCTGAATTGTTCATATTTTTTATTCCTATCGTCTAGTTGACTTATATCCTTGATAAAAGTCGTATGCCGCATCTAAAATCGTAATACCTACTGCAATATGGCCCCAGATCCCGCCGGAGACCTGCGTTAATGCCTGTGGGTTTAATTCTTCAATCATTTGCAAACGTCCTCTTATTTATGGGTAAAGACCTTTAGGTCATGTACAACATAACAACCCAACGGTAAAAAAAACACCGAACGTAAATACAGTTTTTCCATAAAAAAACCACTCGTTTAAGAGTGGCTTTTTATTCGCATTTTAAATGGGAAAATCAGCTAAATTAATATTGCCCAAATCGCTTGGTGAAATTTAAACTGACCATGCGAGGCGCCCCTTCAATATAGGTGGCAAATCCAAACGCACTGCCGGTATTGCCCGCATCCATAATGTATTCATTGTCTAACAGGTTGTTGGCCGCCAGCGTTAGCTCCCAGTTGTCATCCGTTGCGCTGATACCTAACTGCAAATTCACCAGCCCCACAGAGCCTTCTTCGTATTCATTTTCAATATCAAAATAAACAGAAGAGCGATAAGTGTAACTACCAGAACTAAAGAACGTTAGGTTATTGCCCATGTCTCCTCGATAAATATACCCCAACGCCCCAGATGTTTTCGGCTGTAAACGGAACTGGTTACCGGCATATTCACCATTTTCTTCATCATCATCAATACCTGCGTCCATGATGGCAAGGTTTGCCAAAATTCTTAAGTTATCGGTGATGTGCCACGACACTTCCCCTTCAAACCCTAAATTACTGGCTGAACCGGCATTCAGCGTTTCAGACAACCCGCTGTCAGCGTCATACACAGAAACCTGAAAGTTCTTGTAATCCTGTAAGAAAACCGCGGCAGAATAGGTTAATGAACCGCCGTTATTGCGGCCTTTTAATCCCGTTTCGTAGTTGCTAATTTCTTCCGCGGGAACCAGATCAATCACCCCGCTATCAATGTCAACAATTTGAGAACGCTGCCCTTGGGAAAAGGTTGCATAAATATTGAGGTTGTCATTCACCGTATACAATGCATTTAGGCGAGGTAACAATACGTTGTCATCGGCATCCGCCGTGTAGGTAATGCCATTGGTGGCGGTAGAGGTGAAAAACAACGTGGAATCATAGCCCACCAGTGATGAAATCAAGGTGGTTGATGGCATATCAGACACTTCGCTGGTCTGTCTTGATTCTTTGACGTAACGAAGGCCCGCAGTTAACTCGAAGTTAGGCGTCACAGCATAAGAGGCATCCGCAAATAAGCTGGTACTTGAATTGTCAGCTTCATTTAAGTAATAAATACCTTCATTTAACAGTTCGGTGTAGGCGCCGTCGGTCAAAAGCGCCGTGGTGCTGGTGTTACAGCTTTCAATGCCATAAGACGCCAACAGCCCCATACAACTGACCACCAAGCCTTCTTCACCGATGACGGGGATCGACTGGGCCGCATCTTCTGTAAAATAGCTGGTGCCAATAAAACCGTTAAGTTTATCGCCACTGAAATTTAAGCGCAGTTCATGTGATGTTTGGTCGCCACTGGCGTTTTCGGCAAAATTTAAGAATTCATACTCGGTACCATCTGCATCGAAGGTTTCTAATGAGTCGTAATCTCGGTACGCGCCAATATAAGTAAGACTATAGCGCTCAGACAAGTCCCAGTTCACCGTAAGATTGATATCATCCACGTCACGCTCAATACCAATATCGTCCATACCAAGCAAGGTAGAATCTGGCACACTGAAGGAGCCGTTATCCGTAAATAACACATCTTCAGAGGCAAAGGCGGTACCGGGATCGCTGGCTTCATCGTGGTTATAAATAATATCCACGGTGAGATCCTCATTGGGGGTGAACCGCAAACTCGCCCGGTATGCTTGTCGGTCGTAGCCATTTAAATCGTTTTCGCCTTCGGCGTTATTTTTAACATAGCCGTCCCGGGCTTTTTTTACAAAAGCAAAGCGGCCCTGAACCACATCGCTACCGCCTGTTACCATGCCTTGCACTTCATACATGTCATAGTTGCCCACAGACCCCTTAACATACCCATTGAACTCTTGTTCAGGTTTGGCGGTAACAAAACTCATAGCACCGATGGAGGCCGCCGTACCAAACAAGGTGGCTTGGGGACCCTTAACCACTTCAATACGTTCCATGTCGTAAGTTTCAAAATAAGACGCACGAGAGCGTGAGACATCGGTACCGTTCAAATACACCGAAACCCGTGCAGACGCGCTGGCAGAGCCGTCATCTGAGGTAATGCCGCGGATTACATAACCGTTGTTATTAATGCTTTGCTGCTGAACCACAAGACCGGGAACAAAATCTGACAATTCATCAAACTGATCGATGCCTAAATCTTCCATGGTATCTGAATCGAAGGCGCTGATGGTCATAGGCACATCTTGAATCGATTGCACACGTTTTTGCGCGGTAACCGTAATACTTTCTATATCTTGGCGACTCTCTTGCTGTGCCTGAGCGGAAAAGGCAGATAGCACCATCAATGCTAAAGGAGACAGTGTGAATAAGTTTTTAGTATTCATAACTTCTATTGTTCTCGGTGTTAATTAAGGGGTTGGGCAAGGCAAGAAAAAATTAAGCGCGTTGGGATTTTCCCCCTAATACATTGACTTGCCGCCTATGCTCCAGATACTTTTCTTCACGCTGTAATCTGAATACTGCGACAAGGTAACCGTAAGATGTGACAATCATATGTAAGCTGTATGACATTGATTGATTTAGTATTTTTAATCTTTTCTCATTTACATCTTTAGCGTTAGCTGTTTTTTGTATAAACCGAGATGGGTTATATCCCTTAATAAAGGCAGCTTATCTTGGTGTTACAAATGTGCCATCTCACTGTCATAAAGTTTCGCTATATCTTGGGTTTTCACTTACCAAAAGATTCTCCTTTATGGACAGACGTTCTTTTATCAAATTAAGTACTTTTGCGGGGGCAAGTGTCGCCATTTCAACAGGGCTTGCCGGGTGTGTTTCTACCCAACAACCGCAAGACAATGCTACCTTCACTCACGGTGTGGCCAGTGGCGATCCCCTTCACGACAGTGTTATCCTGTGGACTCGCGCAATACCAGAATCAAGCGCAGTGAGCGCTCACATTTTATGGGAAGTCTCTACCTCTAAAGACTTCAGCTCCCTGGTGGCCAGCGATGTTGCCAAAGCAGAACAATCTCGTGATTTCACAGTAAAAGTTGATGTGAAAGGTTTGCAACCGGCCACCCGCTATTACTATCGTTTTCGAAGCGCCAGCCAAACCAGCGTGGTGGGGACAACCCTGACCTTGCCAAAAGAGAACGTGGATCAGGTGACCTTCGGGGTATTTTCCTGCTCCAACTATCCGGCAGGTTTTTTTACCCCGTATGCTGATGCCGCCACACGCACTGACATTGATTATGTCTTACATTTAGGCGACTACATCTACGAGTACGGCGGGGACGGCTATGCCACCGAGCATGCCAAAGCACTCGGTAGAACCTTTGCTGAGAATAACAACAGCGAACTTTTAACCTTAGAAGATTACCGAAATCGTTACGCCATTTATCGCACCGACCAAGGCTTACTCGATTTACACCAAGGGAAACCCTTTATTGTGGTGTGGGATGATCACGAAGTGGCCAACGATACCTACAAAGACGGGGCACAAAACCATCAACAAGATGAAGGGGATTTTTACGCACGCAGAGCCGCGGCGGTACAAGCCTATTATGAATGGTTACCGATTCGGCCCACCTTTGGCGAGAGCCGGTTGGAAATATACCGTCAGTTTTCCTTTGGCAATTTAGTCGACCTTTATATGCTCGATACCCGCGTGCTGGCCCGGGATAAACAACTCAACTACGATGATTTTCGCGACCCAGAAACCAAGGCCTTCGATTTACAGGGCTTTACGGCTGCCATTAGCGCCCCAGAGCGCGGTTTGTTGGGCAAGGCCCAACGCACCTGGCTCAATTCGGCCATGCAGGAAAGTACCGCAAAATGGCAAGTATTGGGGCAGCAGCTGTTAATTGGCCGTATGACCTTTCCCGCCTCCATCTTTAACGGTGTGCCGTTTGAAAATATTCCAGCCCACGTCCATGCGCTGGCCAACAGTAAACGCAAACAACTTGCTGGTGAGGCGATTTCAGAACAAGAAGCGCAGATGTTAGCCACTGCCATGCCCTACAACCTGGACGCCTGGGATGGTTACCCCGTTGAACGGGAAACCTTGCTCACCGCGGTTCAAAAGTTAAATAAACCGGTTATCGCACTGGCAGGTGATACCCACAATGCCTGGCACAATCGGTTGACCTTACAAGATGGCACCCCAGTGGCCACCGAGCTAGGTACCGCCAGCGTATCATCACCGGGCATGGAACATTATTTAAAAATGGATGAGGCAACAGCAAAAGTATTAGCCGAGGATCTGCCCGTGCTAATCGACGATTTACAATACTGCAACCTCCATCAACGGGGCTATTTGACCGTTTCGTTCACCCCAGAGCAGGCAGTGGCAACCTGGCGCTTTGTGGATTCCATTCAATCCCCATCAGTTGGCCCAATCAACACCCATGAGTTTGTCATAGAAAGCTAATTTCTGGAACAAAAACCCCGTTTTCGCGAAAGTAGAAAGCGGGGGCTTCCCAAGCCCGTGGTGGTATTCCAGGCGCTTCCCCAATACGAACAAACCGCACCTGTCCAAATACCTTAGCCCACGGCAATTGAAGATGATTTTTATGCAGCGTATGAGCATAACTGATATGCTGACAAGGCTTCACGCTATACCGTGTCGGTAGTGAAAAACGCCGTTATTCAGTGGCGCTCTTTTTGGGCGCGTTAGCCGCTAATATCAAAGATTTGCAACAGAATGCGATTAAAAAGGGGACATAATGCAACGGGCCATTCAACAAGATATCGCGGCGATTCAAGGCATTGAAGCCGTCCCCCATATCATGAATATTCTCGCGGAAGTCACCGGCTTACGTTTTATCTGCGTAGCCAGAGTCACCGAAGACAATTGGACCATGTGCTCGGTACTCGACAAGGTGAACTTTAATTTACAGCCTGGCGATGAACTGGAAATTCAAACCACTTTTTGTAGTCAGGTACGCCAATCGGCTAAGGCGATTGTGATAGAAGAAGCGTCTAAGGATAGCCAGTATAAAACCAGCCCAATTCCCGTTATGTATGGGTTTGAAAGTTATTTTTCCTACCCCATATTCAAAACCGATGGCTCATTTTTTGGCACCTTGTGTGGTCTTGATCCTATCCCTGCGACGTTAAAGTCGGCCAAAATACATAACCAAATTGCCTCCTTTGCCGAACTAATTTCCCGCCAGTTAGAAGTTAACGACCAGCTACATTCGGCTCAATCGGCATTGTACGATGAGCAATCAGCGGCAAAACTGCGGGAACAATACATTGCCATACTCGGCCATGATATACGCACGCCGTTGTCATCACTGAAAATGGGGGTGGATTTTCTCATCGACACCCTGCCAGATGCGACCAGCCAGCAGGTGCTCAAGCGAATGGACAACAGCGTGAATAAAATGAAGCGGTTGATAAACGATGTCATGGATTTTACCCATGGCAAGATGGGAAAAGGTATTACGCTAAATGTACGTTCTTCAGACAACCTTCAAACCATATTGTTGCATGCCGTAAATGAATTAGCCGCCCTACATCCAGAATGTCGTATCAATACAAACATTCAGGTTACCGAAACCCTTTATTGCGACCCTGAGCGCATTGGCCAATTGCTATCCAACCTACTGATTAACGCGATTGTCCATGGTGATAGCGCACACCCCATCGACGTTTATGCTGCGAGCGACAATGGGATGTTTACGCTGAGTATTGCTAACGGCGGTACTCCCATTCCCACAGAAACCAAAGCGAAGCTCTTTGAACCATTTTGGCGTAATCAAAATGCAAAGCACTCTGGGGGGTTAGGTTTGGGGCTTTTTATCGCCGCTCAAATTGCCCAAACGCATCAAGGGGAGTTATCGGTGGAATCCAGCGACCACGCAACGGTTTTCACGTTCTCTGCTAACCTAAGGCATTAAAGTGAATTAAGATCGAAAACCGAGTCGCGTACCACTAATTGTGCATCGTATAACGGCTGAAGCACATGCTGTTGATCGTAGACTCGATTGAGTATGGATTTAGCCGCCATCTCTCCCATTTTGTTCACCGGGTTAGATACCGTGGTTAACTTAGGAAACACATGGTGGGCAAACATCAGGTTATCAAAGCCCACTATGGACAGATCACGTGGCAAGTCTAGGCCCATATCGCGAGCACAACTCATTGCTCCTGAAGCCATCCAGTCATTAGCGCAAACAACAGCGGTTAACGCCGGGTTTTGCTGCTTTAAATAGCGTAAGCCGTCACGGCCATCCAGTTCTTGAAAATGCCCTTCGAACACCATTTCAGGTAAGAAATCCAAGCCGCCTTCTGCCAAGGCTCGCTTGTGACCACTCAAGCGCTCCATGGCATCGTGTTTATTTCTGGGGCCTGAAATATAGCCTATCTGTCGATGGCCCATCGCGATTAAGTGCTCAGTGGCAAGAAAACCACCTTGCTCGTTGTCGAGGCAAAAGCAGCCATCGTCGATGCCTGGCACATCGCGGTTAATTACGGCAATGGGAATGCGATCCTGATTGATGGCTGCCAGTTGTTCATCAGACATCCCCTCCGTGTGCATGATCAATGCGTCGCAGCGACGACTGATCAAAAACTCTACGGCATCCACCTCCTGAGCCAAATCATTATGACCAACGGTGATAATAACGTGTTTGTTGGCTTGCCTTAGCGTGACTTCAATGGCCTGCACCATTTCGCCAAAGAACGGCGTATCGAGCTCCGACACCAGAATACCAATGCTGTCGGTACGATTGGTCGCCAGCGAACGGGCAACGCTGCTGGGCCGATAGTTAAGCTCCTGCATCGCCAGTTCGACTTTCTCTCGCAATTTGGGATTGACCGTTTTGCGGCCGTTTAACACCCGGGACACCGTGGACAACGACACCCCTGCGTGCTCAGCAACCTGATAAATGGTTGTCATTTGCCTACACTGTAAAAAACATTGGACGGAATATTATGCATAAATAGTCTAGCCTTGGCTACGTCGCAATGTGAGCTCTGCGGTGATTTGTTGTTGGGTGCGATCATTGAGAGGATAAGCCATCATCAACAGTGCGCCAAGCACGCCAAATACAGCGGGAATAAAGCTCATCAGTAAAATCATACCGGGTATGCTGTTGTCCACAGTACTGATATCGGCACCGTCGTAACCGTAAAACCCCAACACCAGTAACATCAGCGCGCCGGCAAATCCACCACCGGTCTTCTGGACAAAGGTACCGGCAGAAAATATCAGCCCCGTGGCTCGCCGACCTGTGCGCCATTCAGAATAATCCGCGGCATCCCCGAGCATGGCAAAAAACAACGTGGGCATAATGGCGGCAAAAAACTCCGCACTGATCCCCAAACTAAAGATCACCAGCAGTTGGTCTTCTGGCGCAAAATACAGCAGTGCCGTCAATACGCTAGAGGCAATCAACGCGATAATAAATAAGGCTTTGCGCCCTACCCAACGAGTCATTGTCGAGGTGGCCAGTGCGCCAATAACGGAAATGACTAACAAGCCGATAAAATACTGCCCGGCGAGCAATTCATCACCGACAACGTATTTAAAGTAATACGCCACAGCACCGATTTTAATGCCATTAAACATCATGGTTAAAAAACCGATACCCAGCAAAATCAACCACGGGGTATTAGAGGCTAAATCGAGCACATCCTGCTTGGCCCGGCTAAGGTGGGTAGGATCGGTGCGTTTCAGGCGGCGAATGCCCAGGATCACAAGCACAATGATCACCAACAAAAACGCGCCGCTTAACCAATTGCGAAAATAGAAAAACGCACTCAAAGCACTTAGCGGCACCACGATAAACGGCAATTGTTTGGCCAGTTCACCTAGCTCCTGGGTTAACGACACGGACTTCGCTGCAATAGGGGAAATCCGTTCTCGCGTTGACCAAACCGTAAACATCATCATGACAAACAGCAACCCGGCGTAAACGAACATGGCGTACTGATACCCATGGGTCTTGCTACCGGCACCAAGGGTATCAACCAATGAAGGTAAAAAGCCCATGACAAATAAACCGCCGAGAAACGCGCCAGCAAAGCGAAAGCCCGACAGCTGAGTACGCTCTCTGTCATCGGGTGTCATGACCCCCATTAATGCCGAATAGGGAACATTATTCATGGTATAGGCCAGGGTTAATCCGATATACGTAAAATAGGCAAACCATAACTTACCGCTGTCGTCTAAATCTGGCGTGGTAAAACATAACACCATAAAAATACACAACAGGGGCGTTGACCACAGGATCCAGGGGCGAAAACGTCCCATGGCAGTATGTGTGCGGTCGGCAATCATGCCCATCACGATGTCGGTCACCCCGTCTGACAGCCTGACAATCAAAAACAAGAGCGCCGCTGATGCCACTGACAGACCGAAGGTATCGGTATAAAATACCGCGAGATAGGCCAGTGCCCCGCGCCAAACCAAATTTGCCGCGGCATCCCCCATGCCATAACCGACCTTTTCAGTCAGAGATAATTTATTCACCACACATCTCCTGCTGATTAGCGCTGGGTTATCAGCGCCGAGTATGCTTTGGCACTCAGCTTGGGAATGCGCTGTTGAGTGGCATAGTCAACATACACCAATCCAAAGCGTTTTTGGTAGCCCTCGGCCCACTCAAAGTTGTCCATCAGGCTCCAGGCAAAGTAACCCTTAACATCAACCCCTTGTAACATCGCCTCTGATAAGGCGTTTAAGTGCCCGTCATAGTACGCCACACGATCGTAATCGAGAACTTCGCCATCGTCGAGTTTATCGGCCATGGCCGCGCCGTTTTCAGTAATGTAAATAGGCGGTAAGTCATAGCATTGATTCAGTGACACTAGCCATTCTGTTAGTGCCTGCGGGTAAATTTCCCAGCCAATATCCGTTTGTGGTGCCAGATGCGGCAGTTCGGTATAAAATTCTCCGGCCTTTGAAGGCGCGCTATAGGTAAGGCGGGTGTAAAAGTTAACGCCCAGAAAATCGAGGGGCGCTTGCATGATTTCAAAATCCCCCTCTCTAACCTCCGGTCGATCGTCGACGGCCAATTCCTGCAAAATATCCGGATAGCAGCCGTCCATCAGTGGTTTGATATACCAGTGATTAATATACTGATTGGCTTTATCCGTGGCAGCGATATCCTCTGCCCTCGACGTAGCGGGATAACACGGTGTGAAATTCAACACAATACCGTTCAGGGTTGACGGACTTAAACGCTGCAACTGTTGCATGCCCAGTCCGTGGGCCAACAAAATGTGATGAGCCGCCTGACGACCGTTTTTCCTGCCAGTTTTGCCCGGTGCGTGAACACCCGCTTCATAGCCTAAATACGCTGAACAAAAAGGCTCGTTAAAGGTGGCATAAGAATGCACGCGCTTACCCAGTGCCGGCACAATTTTACTTACGTAATCGGCAAACAGATTAGCGGTATTGCGATTCAACCAGCCCCCCTGGTCTTCAATGTGCTGGGGTAAATCCCAATGGTACAGGGTTACAAAGGGCTTAATGCCTTTCGCGTTCAAACCATCAAGCAACTTGATATAAAAAGCCACCCCGTCGGTATTAAGTGAACCATCCTGCTTAATGACCCGTGGCCAGGAAATAGAAAGCCGGTACGCATCGACACCCAACGACGCAATCAACGCCACGTCCTCTTGCCAACGCTGAACATGTTCACAGGCAACCAGGCCGTTGCTGGCATCAGCGATTTTACCTGCGGTATTACAGAAAGTATCCCAAATACACGGCAGACGATTGGCCGCATCACCTTCAATTTGGAAGGATGAAGTAGCCGTGCCAAAAATAAAATCCGGGTGGCGTAATGGTGAATTGTTGGCTAAAGCGATGGAAGTCATTTAATGCCCTTTTTGCAACATTGAAGTCAGGCAAAGTTCAAGCCGCCCAACATGGTTTCATGAATAATATTTGTTGTATTTATGTTTATAACATGTAATCTTCGTTTTGAGAAAGCGCTTTCTCGAATTTCTATAATTTTGTCATAAATGAAAGCGGATCCGCCGGTAGCCATGCAGATATGCGTTTTTATGGAGAGTTAACGATGTTCAAAGTCCTGACAGCTTGTTTATTACTCGGCGCAGTTTTAACCGCATGCCAATCCGAGCCACAGCCAACCAGGCTAAGGGACGCATCGCCGGGCACACATCAGATTAAATGGCCTCGGATCATCTCAGAAGTCCCTCCCGACGCGGCCCTCGAGCAACGGGTGGCCGATATACTGGCGAGCATGACGTTAGAGCAAAAAAATAGCGCAAATGATTCAGCCGGAGATTCGTGATATCAGTGTTGAAGATATGCGCCGCTTTGGCTTTGGCTCATACCTCAACGGCGGAAACACCTCGCCCGGTGATAACAAATACGCCAGCGCAGCCGATTGGGTAGCACTGGCCGATGCCATGTATCAAGCCAGTGTCGACGACAGCTTAGATGGCTCAGTGATCCCCACGATGTGGGGGACCGATGCGGTGCACGGCCATAACAATCTGGTCGGTGCAACACTGTTTCCACATAACATTGGCCTTGGCGCCATGGGTGATCCCGTCTTAATTGAAGCGATTGCCAAAGCCACTGCCTTAGAGGTTCGCGCCACGGGCGTTGATTGGGCTTTTGCACCCACCGTTGCCACTGCCCGAGACGACCGCTGGGGTCGAACCTATGAAAGTTATTCAGAATCCCCTGACGTGGTTAAAGATTATGCCCGCGCCGCCGTATACGGCCTGCAAGGACACCCGGGCAGAGATTTTCTACAACAAGACAGCGTGCTGAGCAGTGTAAAACACTTTATTGGTGACGGCGGTACCTACCTGGGCGACGATCAAGGCGACAACCGTGACACTGAACAACAATTGCTCAATATTCACGGCCAGGGCTATGTCAGCGGTTTAACCGCCGGCGCCCAAATCGTCATGGCGTCGTTTAACAGCTGGCACGGTGAAAAAGTCCACGGTTCCTATTATTTACTCACTGACGTGCTCAAACAACAAATGGGCTTTGACGGCTTTGTCGTGGGTGACTGGTCGGGGCACGGACAAGTCAAAGGATGTAGCAATGAAAGCTGCCCACAAGCAATTAATGCCGGTTTGGATATGTTTATGGCGCCCACCGATGCCTGGCGACCATTGTTCTATAACACCCTTGCTCAAGTAAAATCAGGGCAAATACCGATTGCGCGCATCGATGACGCCGTCACACGTATTCTGCGCGTTAAAGCCCGCTTTGGCTTATTCGAACAAGGCAAACCCAGCCAGCGGCCATACGCCGGCGATCAAAACCTGCTGGGACAAGCCGCCCACCGTAAAATCGCCCGTCAAGCCGTGCGAAAATCACTGGTACTGCTAAAAAACCACGGCAACTTACTGCCGTTATCGCCTACCCAACACATTTTCGTTGCCGGTGACGGCGCGCACAATATCACCAAGCAATCAGGTGGCTGGACACTGACTTGGCAGGGCACCAATAACAGCAACAGCGACTTTCCCGGCGCCACTTCTATACTCGAAGGGATCACCGAACAAGTCACTGTAGCGGGCGGCGTAGTGTCTTATGACGTCGCGGGCAACTATACCCACAAGCCCGACGTTGCCATTGTGATCTTTGGCGAAAATCCCTATGCCGAAGGTCACGGTGATCGCACTGATGTCGCCTATCAACCCGGCGATAAAACCGATTTAGCCATACTAAAACGGCTACAGGCGGCGGGCATTCCCGTTGTGTCCATCTTTTTATCTGGTCGCCCCATGTGGGTGAATGCCGAACTCAACGCATCAGATGCCTTTGTCGCGGCCTGGTTACCTGGCAGTGAAGGAGCCGGGATCGCCGATGTGATCCTGCGGAATCAACGCCAGCAGATCCAATATCCTATCAGCGGAAAACTCAGTTTCAGCTGGCCAAATTCTCCTTATATTCAGGTCAATGAGGGGGACGATCCCCAGCCTATTCTGTTTCCTTTTGGCTATGGCTTGCATTATGGCGAGCATGATCCCCTTGGTGATGACCTCAATGAAACCCTAGAAGCAGCCACAGGACAAAATAGCGAACGGCTGCTCTACAACGGCCAGATGCACGCCCCCTGGTTGCTGTGGCTAGGCGCCGACTCACAGCGCGAGCAAGTCACCAGCAATGCCAGCCGCTTAGGTCAGGTAGCCTATCGAACCGCCGATAAACAGGTTCAGGAAGATGCCATGCATATCACCTTTAGTGGTGAAGGCCCCGGTCAGGTGCTGTTTAACAGTAAGAGTAACTTCCGCGAAGATCTGCGTAGCGATTTATTGCAACACGGTGAGCTCAAAATTACCGTAAATGTGCACGACATTGGTGAGCAGCCGGTATTTTTGCGCACCCAGTGCGACAGCGACACGCAACAGCCCTGTGGTGCCACGCTTCCCTTGATGCAACCTGCCGCCGTTCTACTCGACCGCTGGCAAATTTACACCGTCCCACTGCGTTGTATCGCAGCTGCGGGAATGGAATTTCAAAATACCACTGTCCCCTTTGCACTCTACTCCGAAGGGCGTGCGGCCTTTACCCTCAGCAAAGTGTCTATTGTTACCCACGCCGAGGCACGCGATGCGCCATGCCTTACAGTAACCGGAGAATAAACCATGTTTGATAACACCAAGCTCCATTGGCGCGAGAAAGTGGGTTACTCCCTAGGCGACATGGCGTCGAATTTTTACTGGCGGGTGTTCGATCTATTTCTGTTTATTTTTTACACCGACGTGTTTGGCTTGTCTGCTGCGGCTGTGGGCACCATGATGCTGGTCACCCGCCTGTTCGACGCCATCTCCGATCCGCTGATGGGCGCACTTGCCGATCGCACGACCACCCGGTTTGGCAAGTTTCGGCCCTATTTGTTGTGGGGCGCCATCCCATTGGCCGTGGCGGGCGTGCTCACCTTTACCGTGCCCGATACAGATCCGGCAGGTCAATACCTGTGGGCCTTTGGCACCTACACTTTCATGATGCTGGCGTACACTTTTATCAATGTGCCCTACGGCGCATTAATGGGGGTGATGACCGGTGACAGTCAGCAGCGGACCCAGTTAACCTCCTTTCGCTTTATTGCCGCGTTTAGCGGCGGCACCCTGGTGGCTTATCTCACCCCCGAATTGGTGATCCTGTTGGGCAACGGCGATGATATTACCGGTTGGCAGTTGACGATGGCCTGTTACGGCACGGTGGCCATAATATTGTTTGCCACCACTTTTATGTTGACCCGTGAACGCATTCAACCTTTCGCGATACGACAATCAAGTGTATGGCAGGACATTCGCGATCTCGGCCACAACAAACCCTGGCAAATCCTGTTTTTACTGGCCTTGGTTATTATGATCACCATCAGCCTGCGCGGCAGTGCCGGCACCTTTTACCTCAAATATTACGTTGGCCGCGAGGATTTAATCGGCGCCTTTAGCATGGTGTATATGCTATCACTTGCCGTTGGTGCGGCCATGACCCCGCTCTTGTGTAAATACGTTGAAAAACGCCAATTGCTGATGCTCCTTATGGGGACCGTGACCCTCTGCTCTGTGGTCATGTATTTTGTACCAGCGGATCAACTGGCGGTGATTTTTGTGCTGCAATGTTTAATTGGCCTGGGCCTTGGGCCTAAATCCCCTTTGGTGTTTTCCATGTACGCCGATACTGCCGACTACGGCGAATGGAAACTCGGGCGGCGTGCCACTGCCATGATTTTCTCGGCGGCGGCCTTTGCGCAGAAACTCGGTGGTGCCTTGGCCGGCGCCACCATAGGTTGGGTACTCGCCAGTATGGGCTATGTGGCCAACCAGGCGCAATCTGATGCCTCACAATCCGGCATCTTACTGCTAATGACTGTCATTCCGGCATTTTTTACTGCGCTATCTGTGGTTATCGCCTATCGCTATTCACTCAATCAAAGTGAACTCAACACCATTCATCAATCACTTGCAGGGAGAGGGAGGAAACGATAATCGCTATGCCAACACCATCGCTATATACACTCAACGACGACAACGGTGACATCACTGTGCACGACAGCACAGCGGTGGCCACCGCTGGCGGCTATTTGTGGAATCACAGGCTGTTGCTCAACATGACCTGCCAAGGCTACGCTAACGTGCATTTTATGCAGCCTGAACCGGCGAGTTATTCGTGCGGCCCGGCGCTGGAAGCGAAAACCTTTTTACAGCCCGAGCACCAATATTATCCGGGCCATCCCGGGCGCTTTTTTTACTTTCACGATAAACAGGCTGACTACCGCTTTTCGGCCCCCTATGCGCCGGTTAACGCACGCCATGACCGCTTTGCATTTGACATAAAAAAACACCAGCTCAGTTGGACCATCGAGCACAAGCACTGGCGTATTGAACTTTGCGTTCACCTTCCCCAACACGAGGTCGCCGAATTCTGGTCCCTGTCCATTACCAACACCGATAACCAGTTACGCACCCTGCAACACTGCAGTTGTTTTAACATTGGCAATCAGTCGTGGATGAACCAATCGGCCACCTATGAGCCTACATTGGGTGCCCTAGTGGCTAATAAGGTAACGCCCTATCAAAAAACCGCTGATTATGCCAAACAACAGCATTATCTTGAGCAAACCTATTTGTTATCTGAGCAGGTTCCCGACAGTTGGACAGCGTCGCTGCGAGATTTTCTTGGCGAAGGTGACTGGCAACAACCCCAAAGTTTACTGTATGAAGAGTTAGACAGGGAACCGGCGATCTATGAAACGCCACTGGCGGCGCTGCAATTTAGCCGCGATTACTTGCCGGGTGAGCGCCAGTGTTTTCGCTTTGTTTTTGGTCCCGCCAAGGATCATAGCTCAATAAGACGTATACGGGACGACCACCTTAGTGCCGCAGGCTTTGCAGCCTCACTAGAGGCCGCTTTGCAACGTGCCCGGCAATGGCAGCCCAAGATCCACTTGCAATCCCCGGATGATAAATTGAACCACTTTGTGAACCACTGGCTATGCCGACAGGTTATTTATCACGGTGAAACCCAACGCTTAACGACGGATCCACAAACCCGCAACTACCTGCAGGACGCCATGGGCATGTGCTTTATCGACCCGGCCATAATGCGCACCGCGCTGCTGACAACACTGGCACAGCAACACAGCAACGGCGAGGTACCCGACGGTATACTGCTACACCCCGATGCCGAACTCAAATACATCAACCAGATCCCTCATTCGGACCATGCCGCCTGGCTACCCATTTGCCTGGCTGTGTATATTGACGAAACCGCCGATACCGAATTGATGTTTGCATCGATAGGCTATGCAGACAGCACCGTAAAAGCGCCATTGTGGTTACACATTGACAAAGCCATGGATTATTTGCGCAACAATCTCGATGAGCGTAATTTGAGCTTGATCGCCGAAGGAGACTGGTGCGATCCCATGAATATGGTGGGCCACCAGGGCAAGGGCGTATCAGCCTGGCTGAGTATGGCAACCGCCTGGAGTTTTCAACTGTGGGGGGCGCTGTGCCAGCGTATCAATAAACCAAAAAAAGCCGACTACTGGTTGCAACAAGCCCGCAGGCTTAATCAGAGCATCAATGACTATTTTTGGCAGGACTCCTGGTATGCCAGGGGGATCACCGATGCCGGACGCACCTTTGGTACCCCCAAAGACGAAGAAGGACAGATCTTCCTCAACCCACAAAGCTGGGCACTGTTGTGCGGTGCCGCCGATAGCGATAAATTGCCCCACATTATCCACGCGGTGCAACAACACCTAATGACCGCCCATGGTCCGCAAATGCTGGCGCCGCCCTATACCCGAATGCATCAGGATATTGGCCGCCTGACACAAAAGTTTCCCGGGGTTGCCGAAAATGGTTCTGTGTACTGTCACGCCGCGGCATTTTACCTCTATGCTTTGTGGCAACAAGGTAAAACAGACGAGGCTTTTGCCGTGCTCGACAGTTTAATCACCGACCCAAGCAACTGTCGCCAGCGAGGACAACTGCCCGTGTACATACCCAACTATTTTCGCGGTGCTCCGCAGCTCTATCCACAGCACTTAGGGCGCTCGAGCCGGTTGTTTAACACAGGTACGGTGGCCTGGGTATTGCGCGCGATTGTCGAAGAACTATGTGGCCTGAAAGGCTGCGAAGAGGGCTTGCATATTCAACCCAAGCTGCCCAGTCACTGGCCAAGCTTAACGGCGACAAGAACATTCAGAGGGCATCGATTCGATCTCAGGGTAACCCGTAATACCGCCCTATCTGCGCCAAAGATACAGGTAAACGGACAACGCCTGAAAACCTCGGTGTTGTCGTTAGAGGGGCTCGCCACACACTGTGTGTTAGACGTACAACTGCCCGCACCTCAAAAGGAGTGAATAATGTACAAGGGATTAGTGGTAGTAATAGGCGTGTCGGGCAGCGGAAAGTCGAGTCTGGCACAACGCCTTGCGGCGTATTTTCAGCAGCCGATGATAGAGGCAGATGACTACCATCTGCCACAAGCAAAAGCGCTAATGCAAGCGGGACACGGTTTGAATGAAGAACACCGCAAGCCCTGGCTACACCGCCTTGTGGTGGCTTGTGAACAAGCACTGTCATGCACCCCCACGGTGATCTTGGCCTGTTCAGCCCTCCAGCAGCAACACCGCGACCGATTTCGCCGCATTGACGCACCAGTGAGATTTATCTGGCCGGACGTGCCGATTGCACTGTTGCAGCAACGTCTGCGTCAACGCACAGGGCATTTTGCCTCGAACACCCTATTAACCAGTCAGTTTGCGTGTTTTGAACCACCGATCAACGAAACAGATTGCCTGCGGATCGATGGTACACTTTCGCTAGATACACAGTTAGCTGAATGTGTGGCGGTGATGGATGATTGGTAAATTCAATTTACTGGCAAGCGCACTGCTGTGTAGCACCACGGCAGCGCACTGCGCTATGGCGGCACAGGAAGTGTTTCACAGCCCGGTCGCGCCGGTGATCGATGGCGTGGTTGACTCCCATTGGCGTGATTTTTCCTGGTTTCCCATAAACGCCGTTATTATTGGCGAAACCCCTGAACCAAGTGACTTTTCCGGTCGATTTAAACTCAGCTGGCACGGCGATTACCTCTACCTGCTGGCACACATACAAGACGACATACTTACCGATTCACATCCCAACCCCACCGACAATTACTGGAACGATGACTGTTTGGAGGTGTTTTTAGATCCGGACGCCTCCGGCGGCGATCATCTCTACTCACACAACGCCTTTGCCTACCATATCGCGCTAGACAATCAGGTGGTTGATTTAGGGCGTCGCGAAGGTGACGTGGTGGTGTTTAACCAGCATATTCACAATCGCTGGCAGCGGGATCCCAGCCCGCCTTATGGACTTATTTGGGAAGCCAAAATTGGCTTTTATGCCGACAATGGGCAACACCTTTCCCCCATATCCCTTAGCACAGGCATGGAATTTGGCTTTATGCTCGCCTATTGCGATGCCGATGGCCGACCAGAGCGCGAACTGTTTATCGGCTCTCAATCAATTACAGTGATTGGTAATGATAAAAATATTGGGTACAAGACAGCGGATGTTTTCACAAAAATGCGCCTTAACGAGGCCTCTCCTTTGTCTTTCACTAAAATTAAATAACGTTTTAAACCAGCAAGTTAATATATTTAGTGTAAACAGCTTGTAAAATATATGTTGATTTTTGTCAGGATGTGGAATAAGTTTTGAGAAAGCGCTTTCTCGAGCAGCAAGGTTCCCATTAACGGACAAGAAAGCGCTTTCTAAAAAACACACAGACTCGACTAAAAAGAGAGAATAACCGTGAAAAGCACAACGTTTAGCAAAACACGATTAGCCACCAACTTATCCGTAATTCTCGGAACTAGCTTTATTCATACCGCCATGGCGCAGGAAGCCGATGACGTGGAAGTCATTCAAGTTACAGGTATCCGCAGCAGTATCCAAGAATCCATGGGGATCAAACGGAATTCTGCGGGGGTGGTTGACGCCATCTCTGCAGAAGACATTGGTAAATTTCCGGACACCAACCTCGCTGAATCACTCCAGCGCATTACGGGAATTTCTATCAGCCGTAACAACGGTGAAGGCAATCAAGTAACCGCCCGAGGTTTTGGCCCAGATTACAATATGGTTACGCTAAACGGTCGTACGATGCCCGGTTTGGCACTACCCGCCGGCGGTGGCACAGCTAATTCACGTGCTTTTGATTTTTCCAACCTGGCGTCTGAAAGTGTGCGGGCGGTTGAGGTGTATAAAACGGGTAAGGCCAGCATTGCCACCGGCGGTATCGGCGCCACGGTAAACATTCGCACCGCGCGCCCCTTTGATGCCGCAGAAACCGGTTTTAGCGCATCCATTGGCGCTAAAGCCCTGCATGACACCACCAACCGCGTGGGCGATGATGTTACACCGGAACTGTCTGGATTCTTTAATTTCGTCAACGAGGATGCCACCTTTGGTGTGACCTTTAGCGGCTCCATTCAAGCCCGCGATAGTTCAGCCGTAGGCGCTTTCGTTAATGAATGGCGGGTGAATGAATACGACGGCACCATCCCCCAATCACCAGAAAACGACAGTGATCTTGTGATCAACAACGCACCGGCCATGGGCCAGCTCTTTGCCATTCCTTCCGATCTGCGGTACTACGTGGCTGATCGGGAGCGCGACCGCATCAACGCCCAATTGACCCTGCAGTTTGCTCCGTCAGACAAACTCACCGCCACACTCGATTACACCTATTCAAAGCAAGAACTTAGCGAAGCCCGTGCTGAACAGTCAATCTGGATGGATGACCGCTACTTTGTGGAGCTCACCTTCGACGATGAAACCGTCAAAACGCCCATTGGCATTGTACAAGACCGCCTTGAACTAGCACCCCGCGATCTCGGCTTAGCCATGCAGCAACTCAGTCAGGTCAACGAAAATAAGTCCATCGGGATCAACCTCGAGTACTTTGTTAACGACGATTTAAAATTGGTCTTTGATGCCCATAACTCCACCGCCGAAGGACGACCTGACGCCCCCTATGGCACCTGGGTTAATTTTGGTTTAGGCGCAAACGTGGTCGCTGGCCAAGGCGTAGATTTCAGCGGTGAATTCCCCATTATGACCGTTGACTACGACGACGAAGCACGGGGTAACCTCAACCCCAACGGCGTACTCGATCAGGACGATGTAGGCACCTCTATTTTAGATATGTACTACAACTCACAAGATACAGAAATTACCCAAGCGCGCTTAGACGGAACCTACACCCTGGAAGACGGCAGCGTTAACTTTGGTATAGAGTCACGTGCCATGGAAAGCACGTCGCTACAATCGCTTACCCGCCACACTATGGGTAACTGGGGTATTGAAAACCCAGGTGAATTGCCAGAAGGTATCCTCTCACCGTTAAACTTGTCATCCATATTCAGCGATTACAATACGTCAGGTATGTTCTCACAAGGTTTTACAGGGAATGTGGCAAAGCTCGGTGCATTTGCCGCCAATGAATACGGCTTTGACTTTGTTGCCGACAACCCCTACGCCACAAACCGCACCATTAAAGAAGATATTGTCGCGGCCTATTTTGAATTCGATCTGAATGGTGAACTCGGTGGTATGCCCTATAACGTGCTGGCGGGTATTCGCTATGAGCGCACAGAAACAACCTCTATTGCCAATATCGCCGTTCCCAGCGGTATTGCATGGGAAGGGAATAACGACTTTAACGTACGCTACGACAGTGACCAAACACAAGATGTCTCTGTGCGCTCCGATTACGACCACCTGTTGCCGTCCTTTGATTTTGACATTGAGTTTCGCGACAACATGATAGGCCGGATCTCTTACAGTAAAACCATAGCGCGCCCCACTTACGACAACTTAAGTGCGGCAGCAACGGTATCACCGCCCAGTGGTCCCACCTATCTCACAGGTGAAGCAACAGCAAGCGCAACGTCAGGTAACCCTTACCTGGTCCCCCTTGAATCCGATAACATAGACTTGTCTTTCGAATATTACTTTGATGAGACCAGTTATGTTTCGGTGGGTTTTTACGATAAACGGGTGAAAAACTTCATCGGTAACGAACAGGTCGAAGAAAGCATCTTTGGTTTAACCGATGCCACCAACGGGCCCCGGGTCCAAGAAGCCGCCGCTGAGCTTGAGGCGAGAGGCATCACGATCAGTGACACCAGCCTGTTTAACATGGTCGCAGCGATAGAAAATGGCGTAGATTATGATTCGATGACCGATGAGCAATTCGAAGCCGCCTACGACATCTTGCCCAATTCTGACGATCCAGATCTGATTTTCATTAACTCGAAACCGGTCAACAACAAAAGTGCCAACATTTACGGTTTTGAAATTGCCGTGCAGCACTTCTTTGGCGAAACGGGGTTTGGTGTGTCGGCTAACTACACCACCGTTGATGGCGATATTGAGTTTGACGTTAATGCAGACCCATCAGTCACCCAGTTTGCCCTGGTGGGGTTAAGTGATACCGCCAACCTCATCCTGATGTACGAAAAAGAGGCGTTACAGGCGCGTGTTGCCTATAACTGGCGAGATAAATTCCTCGATACTACCTCCCAGTATGTCAATGAACCGGGCTTTACCGAAGCCTATTCGCAAATTGACTTCAACGTGTCCTACGACATCAGCGACGATCTAACTGTCTTTGTTGAAGGAATCAACATTACCGAGGAAAACAGTCGCAGACATGGTCGTACTAGCGCCATGCTGTGGCGACTCGAGCAATTGGGTGCGCGTTACTCACTCGGTGCGCGATACCGCTTCTAAGCTACCTAAGAGGCTGTGGCAGGAGACTTTATCCCTCTGCCACAGCCTTTTCGTTCACCCATTACAGCAAAGCAGTATACACTTAACGGGCTAGCGTTTTGGTCAACAGCAACCGCGAAAAGGTCATTAAGCTTTGTGCGGGATCATCCAAAAGTCGCGTCTAGAGCAATGGGATCAACGCCTGATGATATTAAGGAGCAAACATGGATAAGGTTCAACGTGTCGTCATTGCCGGAGGCGGAACCGCAGGTTGGATTGCCGCCGCTTCCCTTTCCCGTTTACTGGGTAAAAGTTTGTCTGTTACCTTGGTAGAATCTGATGACATTGGCACCGTTGGCGTGGGCGAAGCCACCATTCCCCCCATCAGAACCTTACACAAACTGCTTGGTATCAATGAGAAAGAGTTTCTACAGCAAACCAATGCCACCTTTAAACTCGGTATTCAATTTGAAGACTGGGGGCAAATCGGCGACAGCTATATTCACTCGTTTGGCATCACAGGCAAAGAATGCTGGGCCGGTGAATTTCACCATTTCTGGCTGCGCGGCCAGCGCGAAGGAATGACCGCCGGTTTTGGCGAATACTGCGTGGAGCACGAGGCTGCCCTAGCCGGTAGATTTTCCTTGTCGCCACAGCAACCTCTCAACTTCGCCTATCACCTAGACGCCGGTAAATACGCATTATTTCTGCGCGGTATTGCCGAAAAGGCCGGCGTAAAACGGCTGGAAGGTAAAATTAACCATGTGGGTACCTGCCCGCAGACAGGTCATATTACTCACCTGATCTTGCAGTCAGGCGAGCGCATCGACGGCGATTTCTTTGTTGATTGCACGGGGTTCAAGGGCCTGCTCATCGAACAGGCTCTGCACACAGGCTATGACGACTGGTCTCATTACCTGCCGTGTGATAGCGCGTTAGCCGTGCAAACCGACGTGCACAAGGATCCGCAACCCTATACCCGCTCCATCGCTCACGATGCGGGCTGGCGCTGGCAAATTCCCTTACAACACCGCATGGGCAATGGCTTGGTATATTGTCAGCGTTACCTTGACGACCAACAGGCTGAACAACGCCTACTAGATGCTGTGGATGGACAACCTATTACATCACCACGCTTAATTCGTTTTAAGCCGGGTAAACGCCGCAAAGGATGGCACAAAAACTGTGTTGCCCTGGGCTTGGCATCGGGCTTTATCGAACCTCTGGAATCCACCAGCATTCACCTGATCATGACTGGCGTGGTGCGCTTGATGCGCCTATTCCCCTTTGAAGGCGTGACCCAAGCCGCCATCGATGAATACAATAATAAGTTAGACAGCGAAATGGCCTGTATTTTGGATTTTATCACCCTGCATTACTGTGCTACGGAACGGGATGACAGCCCCTTTTGGCGCCATTGTCAGTCCATGGAGATCCCCGATTCACTGCGCCACAAAATCCAGTTATTTAAAGACACCGGTCGGGTATTTTTAGATGATGGCGATATCTTCCGAGTGGATTCTTGGACTCAGGTCATGCTTGGTCAACGCATCAAGCCGCGCCAATATCACCGCATTGCAAATGAAATGTCGGACACCGAGTTCGAGGGATTTATGTCTGGCTTGCGTCAACAGGTTAAACACAAAGTAGAAAGCCTTGCCAAACACGGTGAGTTTCTCAACCAACTTAGAGGTTAACCTCACTGCCGGCCGGCCCCCGGTGTTACACGGGCATTCACTCTGTGCCTATTGTTTATTGGTTGTAATAAGGTTAGACATTCTGTATAAATTTTAAACGCCCGAATTATTAGCAATTACGCACAGTAAATGTTTCTTCAATCAAAGGAATGAAATATGAAGATAGCCCCGCGTTCCCTCACACTACTATGTGCAGCGGTTTTCGCGTTAAGCGCATTCGTCGCCAACGCAAACGAAAACTGGTATCAGCAACCGGCAATATCGCCAGATGGCAAAAGTATTATCTTCTCCGCGAAGGGGGATATTTATCGGGTAAGTACACAAGGGGGACAAGCCGTTCCTATCGTTTCTGACAGCAGCTGGGACGGTTATCCGGTTTGGTCACATGACGGTACAAGCATTGCGTTTGCCAGTGACAGAAACGGCAGTCTTGATGTTTATCATCTTGCGTTGCAGACCAACACGCTAACAAGGCTAACCTACCATAGCGCCAACGATTTCCCCACCGAGTTCACCCCAGACAATCAATCCGTTCACTTTAATTCAGCGCGCATGCCCTCGGTTACCTCCTCTGATTTTCCTACCCGTGCGTTAGCCCAACTGTATTCGGTGAATGTAAACGGCGGCACACCGCAAATGTTACTGACCACCTCGTCCATGCAGGGCAAAACCTCTTCGGATGATAAGCAGTTTGTGTATATGGACAACAAGGGGTATGAAAACAGTTACCGTAAACACGATGTGTCTTCCTTTGCCAGAGACATTTGGCTACTGGAAAAGAAAACCGGCGAACACAAGCAACTGACCAATTTCGCCGGTGGCGACAGCAACCCGGTGTGGGGTGAAGATGGCGTCATCTATTATCTAAGCGAAGACGAAACCAACAATTTTAATGTGTGGAAAATGGACACCAAGGGGAACAATAAGATCCGTGTTACCCAGCACCAAACCCATCCCGTGCGATCTTTATCCCGCGCGGATGAGGGTCTTCTTGCCTATGCCTGGCATGGCGATCTTTTTGTACTGCAAGATGGCAAAAAGCCGCAAAAACTCGATGTCAGCCTGCTGGCCGAGAAACACAATTTATCTCAACAAGCGCTATCGGTAAGTAACAAAGCCAATCGATTTTCCCTTTCACCTAACGGTAAAGAAGTGGCGTTTATTGCCAGAGGCGAACTGTTTGTCACCTCCATCGAATTTGGTACCACGGTTAGGCTTACCAACACCCCGGAACAAGAGCGGGGAATAAGCTGGTTTCCCGATGGACGCACCATTGCCTTTGCAGCAGAAAAGGATGGCAGCTGGGGCATTTACCAAGTGGCCATTGCTGATGAAGCGGAACCCTACTTTTTTGCTGCCACTAAATTTACTCACACCCCGCTGATTACAGATAGCCACGACGCCTTCCAGCCCCGCGTTTCCCCCGACGGAAAGTCTGTTGCCTATATTAAAAACCGCGACGAAATCAGCGTATTTCATATCGATAAAAACACATCAAATACGGTGTTTTCTGAGCAGCTAAACTACAGCTATTCAGATGGCGATATTAGCTTTGACTGGTCGCCTGATAGCCGTTGGATCGTTGCAACATACATTCCCAGAGGATTCGTATTTTATACCGACTTAGGCATAGCGCCGGCAGATGGCAGTGAATTGCCTGTGGATATTACCTTATCGGGCTACGCCGATGTGGCTCCACAATGGGGAGAAAATGGCGCCATTCAATTTGTCTCTGGTCGCTTTGGCAGAAGAAATCATGGCAGCTGGGGCAACGACTTCGACATTATGTCTGTGTTCCTTACCCAAACAGCCTACGACGACTTTTTAAAGAACAAAGAAGAGCGAACCCTGGCAGATGAACGGCAAACAGATGCCGAAAAAGAAAACAAAGACGAAGACACTGACAAAGACAGCAAAGAGAAAGCAAAAGCGGTTACTCCCATCACCATCGAGTGGGAGGATCTACAAATGCGTACTGTACGCTTAACCAAACATTCCTCTGACTTCGACGGTAATGAGGGTATGGTTTATGGTCTGACCGCTGAGGGTGACAAGCTGTATTACCTGGCTAAGTTTGAGAAGGGCTTTGACCTGTGGGTGGAAGACTTTAAAGAAAAGAGCACTAAACTGGCGGTAAAATTAAATGCAAAACACGCCTTTATGCAAATGGACAAAAAAGGCGAAAACGCGGTTATTCTTGCCGATGGTGCCCTGTACACAGTGGCGCTTTCTGGAGATCATGAGAAAAAAAGCATCGCTTACAGTGGCAGTATAAACCTTGATGAAAGCGCAGAGCGCGCCTATCTGTTTGATCATATTTGGCGCCAAACCCAAGACAAATTTTATAACCCGGATATGCACGGCATAGATTGGAAACGGATGTATGACGCCTATTACGAAAAAGCCGTAAACACTCAAAACAATTATGATTTTTCTATTATTACCAGTGAGTTGCTAGGCGAGTTAAATGCCTCGCACACAGGCACCTATTATCGCTTCATTCCCTCGCCGCCGGCTTCAACCTCCTCCCTTGGGGTGATTTATGCCGATGTGCCCACCCGTAAAGGGATCCTAATAGAAGAAATACTGCCTAAAAGCCCCCTTACGATGTTTTCAGACCTAGTGAAAGAAGGAAGCCTGCTGACTCATGTGGATGGCCAGGCTGTGAACCTCACCGCTAATGTGTATCAAAGGCTAAATGGCAAAGCCGGACAACGAACCCGGTTGACCCTTGTGACCCAAGGCAAGGTACATGAGGTGGTAGTAAAACCCACGTCGATAGGTGAAGAACAACAGGCCTTGTATGTGCGCTGGGTAGATAGCCGCCGGGCGCTGGTAGATAAAATGTCTAAAGGCACCTTAGGCTATGTGCACATTCCCCAAATGGATGATGCTGCGTACCGTACAACCTACGCAGAACTGTTTGGCCGCACCTTTGATAAAAAAGCCGTGGTGGTAGACACAAGGTTTAACCGCGGCGGCTGGCTTACCGATGATTTAGTAACCTTACTAAGTGGTAAGCAATATACATGGGAAGTGGCCGGCGGTATTAAATATAAAGGTGACTCCATGAAACGGTGGGCAAAACCCTCCATCGTGGTAATGAATGAAGGCAACTACTCTGATGGCTATTGTTTTCCTAAAGCCTACACCATGAATAACATTGGAAAAACCGTGGGCATGCCAGTACCCGGCACCTGCACCGCGGTATGGTGGGAAGCGCTTCAGACAGAAGATCTTGTGTTTGGGATCCCGCAAATGGGAGTCGCAGACATCGACGGAAACTTCTTGGAAAATAACCAATTAGAGCCGGATATCAAAGTAAAAAACACCCCTGAAGATACCAAAAATGGGAAAGATGCTCAGCTTGAAAAAGCCGTAGAAGTATTGATGCAGATGGATAGCGCGTAAAAATTGCAGATGGATAGCGTGGAAAACGCCCCGCAAAACCATTTTGGTATGAGCGGGGCGTTGACCTTCTTAGAAGTTAGTGGCTTTCACCACTACCTAACGAGTGAATTAAAACATGGATGCGAGTACTGCCACGGCCTCATCATCATCGTTGATATCTTGTTCAGACTTCCATAAGCGGGCAGTTTTCTTGAACATATCGCCAAAGGTACTTGTATCTCCAGACTTAAGCTGAGACCAGAATACAGTTTGCTCATCCGCATCATTAGTAAATACGTAGATTGCTAAACCTTTTTCATTATCTTCAATTTCAGGAATGGCCTGTTCATCATCAAACTCATCAACAGAGTAATCCCCTTCCAGGATGGCTTCACGTTTAACGGAAAGGTGATACGCTCTTACCGCAGTTCTATACTCTTTGACTAACGTGTGAATTTGTTCGTCACCCAGCATTGCCTTGCTCATCAGTCGAGAAATATCCGCATTTTGTTTCATGCTATTGCGCTCTCGCTCAATATTACGATTCAGCGAAGCAATTGAACGCTCAACCTTGCGGGTATCTATATCCAGCTTGTTTGCAGCAATGGTCTGGGCGTTTTGCAGTACTTTTTTCGCTTTCTTCTCGTCTTCTTTTGCTGCTTTAAGATCAATTTTCAGGTTTTCATAATCCACCCCAAAGCTTGCAAAAATAGGAGCCAATACCGCTTGATCGCCGCCAATGTTAGAATAAACACATCCCTCTGATTTAATCTTCAGGTAAGTAACCTCGCTCTGATCATAGCGTCGGCACCGTGATTCACTGCGATGTTTGTAGTAGCGAGTTGGTTTAACACGCTGATCCTTGCTAATTGGCAGATTGTTTGCCACCACGGCTTCAGAGAACTCGGTGTGAAACTGCTCGGTTCTCGCCTCCATCTTAGCTTCAATGGCTTTTACATATTGTTGTGCACTCTCATATGCTTGTGACTCATCGGCCACCAGACTATTAAATTGCTCTAGCTTGCTATTTAAGCTGTCGATTTGAGCCTGATACCCAGCAATCGTTGACTCTGCCTTTTCGACAACGGATGACGCCTCTGCTTGAGCTTTTCCTCGATACTGTTCCAGGTATTCTGCGTACGCGTCCCGTGAAGTAACCGCTTGGCTAAATTCACCATTTTTAAATTTAACGTCAGGAAATGGGTCTAACTGCCCTTGCTCGTTAATATCTAAACCAAAAGGAATTTTATTTTCATTTATAAATGATTTCACTTTTTCAATTGCAGAATCGGGGATCGATACCGTATACCCTGAAAACGCTTGCTCTGCATTTGTGCCTGCTTTAATTGCAAAATCTTTTTTAATGTTATCTACATTTTGACCGCATCCAGTGAGCATAAATAGTGATGCCGACAGCCCCATCAATAATGCTTTTTTCATAACTTTCCTTAAAAATAAAACACCAACAAAACAGTAATTATAACAATTAAACTTATATCAAAAAAATACCTATCGATAAATTGGTATTTTATTTAATACCTTGATGCCAACTCAGCAGAACAAACATAATCACTTGATTTATATGCGCTTAATTTTCTTTTATCGCGCTACATCACACAATACAAGGGGGATTGCACGATAAAACGCAATGAAAAAACTGAATGGCTAAACAGGGAAATAACAAGAAATCAAAGCGCTAAACATTTTCAAAGATTTTACAAAAATATAAAAAATTATTTCTTAGTCGTTATTTTTATCGAGTAATTTTGAAGTGAAAATCCATACATAAAAATAACATTTGATCAAAATAACACCAATTCAAACAGTGTTCGACAATGTAATTTTTACACCTATAAAGTTTGAAGCCTTTCACATAATTATAAAATATTTGGAATTTTATGTCGGAAAACTTTAGAAAAAAGCAATCCAATAAATAAAATAAATTTAATAAATAAAATTAGTGAATATAAAAAAGACGAAGCCACTACGAAACAAGACGTTCAACAATCGACAATATTGGTGATTTCATCGTCACTCAAAATTTAACCTAATAGAAACCGTTACACTAAGGGAAGGTATAGCGGTATGAAACTCGCGAATCGTCAGTCGAAAGACAATGATAAAATGATGAATACCAAGTAGATAATAACCCTACTTTAAAACAGGTAATTTAGCAGTGAAAAACAATTCACTAAATTTAAATTTGTTATTAATAAAAAATAAAAGAAGTTGCTATGAGTTTAATCACTAAACCCGCCTTAGAAAAAAAAGCATTTGGTTTATGGAGTGCCGTCTTTTTAGGTATTGGTTCGATGGTTGGCGCAGGTATTTTTATTGTTATTGGGGAAGCCGGTGTTATTGCCGGGAACCTCGTCACTTTCTCTTTTGCCATTGCAGCCATCATTGCACTATTTTGTGGTTACTCACTAAGTAAATTAGCTGTTCGTTACCCAAGCCGAGGAGGCATTGTTGAATATTTAACCCATGGCTACGGGGAAGGCATTTTCTCTGGGGCACTTGGAGTACTCTTTTACTTCGCGCAATTAGTGTCCATCGCCGCCGTGTGCAAATCTTTTGGCACTTATGCAGCCACCTACTTTCCCAATAGCGATAGTGATTTAGTGCTTAATATATTCGCCGTTTCTGTACTGTGTTTTTTTGTTTTTATAAATTTTATTGGTGCTTCTATAGTGGCTAAGGCCGAGAATCTCATTGTAGTGATTAAGTTATTAGCCTTGATTATTTTTACTACCATCGCGCTGTTTTACATTCAGCCCGCGCGCCTAACCTTGGTGAACTCACCAACCACGTTGCATGTTTTTTATGCTTTGGGACTTACCTTTTTTGCCTTCCAAGGATTCAGCGTCATTACTAATAGTGTTGAAGATATGAAGACCCCCGAAAAAACTATGCTAAAGGCAATGATAATAGCCATTGCGCTGGTCACTGTTTTGTACATTGCCGTTTCCCTTGCTGTGTTTGGTAATTTGTCGTTGGCAACAATTTTGGAAGATAAAGATTATGCGCTGGCCGAAGCTGTTCGCCCTGCCATGGGGGAATGGGGATTCAAATTGATCGCCATTACCGCTTTGCTTGCTACCGCATCGGCGATCAATGCCACGCTGTACGCCGCCACTCAAATTGGCTACACGTTAGCCAAAGAAGGGAACCTGCCAGAAGCCTACGAATATCATATTTTTAATAACACCGAAGGCTTACTGATTTCGGCATTGCTTATCGTGCCAATGGTTTTATTGTTCGATTTAAGTCAGATTGCAAGTATAGCGTCTGTCGCAGTATTGCTGATCCAAGGATTTACGCATACCGGCCACCTTTTTAAAATTAAACAAACGAACGCCAACCTCCCCTGCGTGATTGCCGCCGTTGTTGGATCTTTCGGCGCTGCATTTTTTGCGATTTCTTATTCTTCGCAAACCATGCCGAATATCATTTATTATATTCTTTCAATCTTCTTTATTGCATTCATGTTCGAAGTCCTCAATCGCTTGTTTACCCACAGAGTGATACAAAAGCAGATCCTTAAAAAGCCCGCAACAACCATGGACAAGAACACCTAAGCAAATTGGGGCGCAACGTGAGTGCCTGTGACGCAGACACCCATTCATGTCACTAAAACTAGGCGCTTAGGCCAATTAGATTTCATCTATAGCTCATTTACTGGTTATTATGATCAACTTAATACGACTCACGCCCCGAACCCACTCAATAAAAGAGAGATAAATGCGCAATCAAAGATTCCTGTCAAAATTGGCTGCTACGCTTCTTATCACTGCCAGTTTGGCCACCTTTTCTGCCAGCACCTTAGCCAAAAGCATCAGCATGGATGTCTTTGCTATCCCCTCAAAGCCTTTAGTGACGCTTGTGAAACAAACCAGCGACGCACTAAAAAAGGAAGGTATTGAGTCCTTTTATGAGCAGGGGTTTGAGGTACACGCTACCCTCTATTTAACTGACTTCCCTGAAGGCTCAGAAGCCGCCATCAAAAAAGCCGTTGAAAAGATTGTGGCAAACCACCAGGCGTTTCCAATAAAAGCCCAGGGTTTCACTGTTACCCCCAGTCATTGGGCGTTCATCGACCTGGAGTTATCCCCTACTCTGCAGAGGCTTGCCGACGAAGTGACACTGGCCATCGAACCTTTGCGTGATCACCAAGCCGACTTGCCTGGCTGGGTAAAACACTACCCTAATAAATTAGAAGCTTTCAAACGTTATGGCAGCCCAAATGTGTTTCAAAATTTTCAGCCACACCTAACGTTGCTGGCCAATGAACAAAGCCCTAATCTGGCCAGCGTTGAGGCAAAAATGAAAGCCTCGCCACCGCAAGCTGAAGGCAAGATCATTGGCCTTGGCATCGGTATCACCGATGAAACCGGGCAACAAAAAGAGGTCATCGCCCGTTATTATTTTAAGTAAACGAAGCACAGGGCGTTTTCTGTGCCCTGCCCATGGCGTCTCGTTGTTAAGCCCTTGTGATTATCGAAAACTAGGGGATTTCGTGTCCGCGGGCTGTTTCCAGTAATAGATACCAGTGTTCGCGAGACAAGGTCACGCGCATTGCCGCTTCACAGTGTTTTATACGTTGTAAATTGGTACTGCCAAGCACAGGTTGAATGTTAGCAGGATGGCGCATTAACCAGGCAAGTACAATTGCCTCAGGACTCGTCTCATAGTCACTGGCTAATTGGTTGACTAAGTTGGCCGTGGCTGCATCTGCGTTATTTTGGTTTTTCGCGCCAGTATAGATCCCTTGCGCTAAACAGCCCCATGCTTGAACTTGTACATTATTAAGCAAACAGTATTCAAGTGTTCCTGACCCATAGCCCGATGAGCAATTGGCCTTACTATTGGTGGTAATTCCATCTTCTAGCCAATCACGGCATGCCAAGCTCATTTCCAGTTGATTTACCACCACAGGCGTTGACAGTGCCGACTGCAAGTAGGCGATTTGGTGGCCATGCATGTTTGATACACCTACATGGGTAATTTTCCCTTGTTGTTGTAACCTCGCCAGTGTATTGGCAACTTCCTCGAGCGCCATTAGTGGGTCGGGACGATGCAGAAGTAAGATATCCAGTTGCTCGATATTTAATCGCGTCAGAATTCCTTCTACCGATCGTTCTATCCATTTCGCAGAAAAGTCATAGCGCTTGGGGCCCGACTCATCGGCAAAACGTATGCCGCATTTTGATTGAATAACCAGCTTATCCCTTAAAGACGGGTTGTCCTTTAATACCCGTCCAAACACGGTTTCCGCTTTACCAAAGGTATAAATATCTGCGTGGTCAAAAACGTTGATATCCAGTGACAGTACCTGCTCAATAACCCGATGGGCCTGTTGCACATCCTGATGTGCTACCGGTTGAGTGTTCCAGCCGCCACCTAAGCCCATGCAACCATAAATCATTCGACTTGCCTGGGGGAAATACTTCTGCATCTTACTCTCCGAATTCACGTGCATACTGAATGTTTTTTTAAGGCAAACACTAACAGCATAATGGGCAATTATTCCAATTGTAAGCAGTATATAACTGCAACCTACTGAATACGTATGAAGAGGGCGATTTCAACCCGCACAAGTGGGAGAACGCCCACCTTGGTTATTTTCACATTGACCGGTACACTACAGTTCGATTCTGTCGTTACTTTTATTGAGGAATAAACTTGTGAAAAAAGCGCTACTAGTAGCCTTAGCCGGAACACTTGTGAGTGTCGGCGTGAGTGCGCAACCGCCCGTCAAAACAAACTGCGATCTTAAGCGCAATGCCCAAAAAGCCGAGTGCCAAGCCTCAAAAGCGCCGGCCAAAACCAAAGCCCCCACAAAAATCAACCTGGTGCTTGAAACCCAAAAGCAATTGAGTCGACGAGGCTACAACCCTGGACCTCTGGATGGGTTAATGGGAAAGAAAACCCGACAAGCAATCATGGCATTTCAGCGCAAGCATGGGCAGCCGGTGACTGGCAAAGCATCAGAAAAACTGTTGCAGCAACTAGAGTCTGTGCACAAATAACCGGGTTGCTGCGGGAAAACTGACGATTTAGCGCACTGACAACAGTGCGCTATTAGTCTGGATACGTCGATAGGTAGTTCATATTTGCAAAGGCCATGATCACATCTTTAGCAAAATCGACCCTTGGGTGGCGTAACGCCCCTTTTTTCCAGACCAAATATATCCCATTTTCAGGCCCACGCTGACCAAGGGGAACGAGCTCACCATTCGCGATCCCCTCTTTACATAAATAATCCGGTAGCACCGAATACCCTACCCCGGCTTTGATAATACTGCTTATCGCGCGAATATCCGGACACACCGCCGCCACTGGCGACTCACACGATGCATTAAACACGTCAGAAAAGTAGCGACGGATCAGCGGCAACTGTTCATCATAGGTTACCACTTTGTGTTGATTTAATAGTTCAGCGGTCACTTCCCTGTTTTCCAGCAACTTGCCTTGCACTCTGTTCATCACCAAAATCAAACGTTCTTTATCTAGCAATTGATATTCGTACCTTCCTTCGGCAGGTTCTGACGCCATAATCGCAAGCTCTGCGATGTCGTTTTCTAGCAGCTGAAAAGTGTTGTTTTTGTTTCCTGTGTGAATAACCAGATTGACTTTATCTGCCTGCAGTAAGTTGGCCAGCGCAGGCCCGGCAACAACGCTTAAATACTCAGCAGGCCCCGCTAAATGCAAGGTTCCATGATCAGTTGATGCCCGACTGCGAATAGACGCCACTTTTTGCTCCAACGTATCAATGTGGCCAGCCACTTGAAGCGCTAAATCATCAGCAACGGCGGTAGGCTCAACCCCTCTTGCCTTTCTTACAAACAACTCTTTGCCGACAATATTCTCCATTGCCTGAATATGAGATGTCACAGCCGGCTGCGACATATGAAGACGCGCCGCGGCGCGCGTTATATTGCCACTACGGTACACTTCTACGAAGGTTTTTAATTGGGTTAAATAAGACATATAGGCTTACCCATCAGATTTTTGATGACTGTACTAAATTTATCTGACTTCTACAGTTTGCCCAACCCCTCTAAGATGCGCGCACTTTCTAATGCGACAAGATATGAAAATTGATCAAGCATCATCAATTTTATCGCTGGCGCGTATTATCACCCTATTACCACGTGGGCTTGTTAACCATTTCCAGGCGCAGCAAAGTGGCATCTCGGGAAGATCCTATGGGTGAGAATCGGTTTTAAGAAGAACATTTTCTTCCTTTACACTCACAAAATAATTGAGGACAGGCAAACCATGCTTAATTTTACTTTTAAAAATCGGACCGAAATTTTATTTGGCAAAGGGCAGCTAAGCGAAGTGGCTTCACGCTTGCCTAAACAAGCCAAAGTACTCTTTTTATACGGTGGTGGCTCCATTAAGAAAAACGGCATTTACGATAAAGTTAATACCGCACTTAACGACGCTGACGTCGTCGAATTCCAGGGGGTTGAA
>NZ_JBAHZB010000249.1:0-512 GCF_036697315.1 Alteromonas sp. 14N.309.X.WAT.G.H12 | reverse complement strand
GCATATCGCCTTCCATGCAACGAACGAACAAGCGGTACGCGACTTTTATGAAGCCGCGATCACGGCAGGCGGAATGGATAACGGCAGACCCGGACCACGTGCCTACCATTCCGGGTATTACGCGGCCTTCGTGCTCGACCCCGACGGCAATAACATCGAAGCTGTCACAGACTGGTCGCACACAAGCCAATCATGAAATCGGCCGCCGAATCGCAAAAAGTCATCGGGTGACATTGCGCAGCCAACGGTACTTGCGGTAGTGCAACAACGCGGGAACCATTTTGATGCATTCGTCGGTGTTGAGCAGCGCATACACCACCAACACGGGCAGTTTAAACACGAACGCGGCCAACAGCCCGACCGGCACCACAATCAGCCACATGACGATGGCATCGCACATGAGACCGAACTTCGCATCGCCGCCGGCTGGAAAAATACCGGCGATCGTCAGATTCGTCATGCATCCGCATGCCGCGTAATATGCGCAGACGAACAGCATGACCGACAGGTAC
>NZ_JBAHZB010000248.1:0-513 GCF_036697315.1 Alteromonas sp. 14N.309.X.WAT.G.H12 | reverse complement strand
GCCTTTATGTATAAAACTCTTAATCATGACTCTATTGTAACCTCAGGGGTTACGGATTGCTAGCGTAATTTTTGTGAGCGCATAACGCAAAGCTAAGCGGCGCAGCTTTGCTGCGTCCTTGCTTGAGCGCCTTGTTATATGCACGTACTGTTAATTATTGATTTTTGGTTTTTAATTTCACCAACATTATTATCTGTTTCAGCAATAGCCAAATCTATTTTAGCTTTTGTACACTTATCAGATAACTCTTTGTTCATAAGGTAAGCTTGATCTTTCTGCTGTTGAGTTAATCCCTCAACACCACTATATTGATCTCTATCCTCTGGGTTTCTATCTTTTTGGTATGGTGGTGCTTGAGTTGCACCACACGCAGATAATATTACTATCAGCGAAAACGGAATTAATTTATTAAACAATGCTGGATACTCCTTGTGCATATAACACCCTGCTTAGGGGCGGAAACACATGGGCTAAAATTTAGGAGCGAAGCGACGCAGCCCATGTGTTTGCGTC
>NZ_JBAHZB010000247.1:0-579 GCF_036697315.1 Alteromonas sp. 14N.309.X.WAT.G.H12 | reverse complement strand
TGCCAGAGCCGGTTTGCCTGCTCAGCACCCTCTGGTTAAGCAAGCCCGCCAATTGATTGTTGAGCATTGCCTCGATGATAAGGAAAATGGACAATGGGTACTGTGTCACAACGATTTATCCTACGGGCATATGGTTGATCCCCTTCGCCCTGTGATTGTTGATTGGGAATATGCTGCGCGGGGAAATCGCTATTTTGATATGGTGGCTTGTGCACAAATCAATAGGTTGGATGAACATCAATCCCATCAGCTATGTTGTCTGTATGGCCAGCGCCTTCAACTTGCCCAGGCTGAGGTCATCGCTGGGTTTTATGAGCAACAAGATGTCGTCACACTCACCGAACAATTATGGTATGCGGCCTTTGAGGCTCAGCAAAAGGGATAATTTAGCGGTCGAAGTGAACGGTTTTTGTACGTATTGATTGAAAGCTAAGCAAAGGATTTGAAATGCTAGTAAAAAGGCTTTACCTTTGAATTGGCATACGTATAATGCACAGCGCGCTAGGGGTGTAGTTCGAATTGGTAGAACAGCGGTCTCCAAAACCGATGGTTGGGGGTTCGAGTCCCTCCACCCCTGCC
>NZ_JBAHZB010000246.1:0-590 GCF_036697315.1 Alteromonas sp. 14N.309.X.WAT.G.H12 | reverse complement strand
TCCGGGGATCTTAGCGAAAGTGGGACACGCATTTGTAGATACCCAGGTGGTATTGAAACTGGCGAAGATCGCCACCATAGGTGAACGAGCCGAAGATATTTTTATTGTCAGCAACGATGCTGGCAAAGCATTAACCCAAGAGCAACAGGTTGCGCTGAAAAAACGCGTACTGTTTAAACTCGATCAACTTGAAGACATCAACATATCATGAACGAACTAAAAGCCATTATTGAAGACGCCTTTGAAAACCGTGACGATCTGTCGCCATCCTCTGCACCGGATGCTGTCAGAAAAGCAGTGAGTGATGCCATTGCATTGTTAAACCGCGGCGAAGCTCGGGTAGCAGAAAAAATTGCCGGAGAATGGGTTGTTCATCAATGGCTAAAAAAAGCGGTACTTTTATATTTCCGCCTCCACAACAACGATATTATCGACGGTGCTGAAACCAAATATTTCGACAAGGTACCGTTAAAATATACCGATTACACCGCTGAGCAATTTGCTTCTGAAGGGGTTCGTATCGTTCCCCCTGCTGCGGTTCGTACCGGCTCTTTTGTCGGTAAAAATGTGGTGGTCATGCCCTCTTACGT
>NZ_JBAHZB010000245.1:0-590 GCF_036697315.1 Alteromonas sp. 14N.309.X.WAT.G.H12 | reverse complement strand
TAACGGCCCGCATAACGGGCAAAAATACGTAGGCTACAATAACCAAGCGAAGCGTAGGGAGCCTACGTATTTTTGTCCCTAGCGAGCGCAGCGAGTGTTAATGCGTTTGTTATGTACCTTACGCATATCTGTCTAACTGTTGAAACAACTCTTCAGAACCTTCAATGTGAATTGGCACGAATATTTGACCTTTTTTTCCAGCATCCACAACGACAACAGGCATACCATTACTATTGAAAGGAAAGGCCTTTTCAATTTCGTTCATTTTGAAGCGACGCTTGAGTAACCAATAATTTCTACCACTGATTTCATTATTTTCTATTGTAACGTACGAGCATTTAAGTAAATAACCTATTGTGACACCGAAAAATAAGCTGAATAGAAATATAGCCAAAAACATCAATGGAAGTTGAATAAGGCTGACGTGTTTAAACGTTTCTTCAATATCAAATGATACTGAAAAGAGACGAATACACATGATGATTGTAAAGCCGACCGATAGAATGATGAACAATTGCTTGACCATGTGTCGTGCAAGCTCTTTCCATTTTACTCGATAAACCATTGAACTATCCTTGGTACATAACGCC
>NZ_JBAHZB010000244.1:0-617 GCF_036697315.1 Alteromonas sp. 14N.309.X.WAT.G.H12 | reverse complement strand
GCCGTTGGCCGTGATGTTCCATGAGATGAAGTCCTCCAGTGCGCGGAAGCGTTCGCGGGCGTCGAACTCGCGGGGCAGGGCGACCATGATCTTCTTCGCGGGCCTCGCGTCGGAACGTTTCTCGGCCATCTCGACGGCGTTGAACAAACGCTCCGGGTCGAGGTACTCGCCGGGCGCGCCCTCGGGCAGCATCGTGCATACATGCTCGACGCGCTCCCTGCGGCCGAACCCGTTGAACGCCTCGCCGGTGCGCTCGTCGCGCATCCGACGCGAGGTGATGTACGAGCAGGAGGCGACGGCGCTGGAGCCGGCGGCACGGCTCACGTTCGACACGTGCAACGAGTAGATCGCCACGGGACTGTACTCCTTTCCGGGAATCCAAAGGGCCGGGAGGCCCGTTGGCCCTCCACCGGGGAGGTGGCCGGCACCCCGCCGGGACGGGGCGCGGATCCAAGCGGCGCACGCTTGGCCCCCACGGAGTGGCCCCTCGGGAGAGCGCGCTTACGCTGAATGTTACCACCGGTAACATGTAAGTGCGCCCTCACTGAAATTGAGGGACTTCCACCTGACCTTGCGGGGATGGTTCCGTTACCGGCGTGTCGGTCGACGCATAGAGC
>NZ_JBAHZB010000243.1:0-687 GCF_036697315.1 Alteromonas sp. 14N.309.X.WAT.G.H12 | reverse complement strand
GCCTTTGCCTGCAGCCACTTGATTGCAGAGTCATAATCATTAAATGATTTCATTTCCCCGGATATAAACCAGCTACCCACTTTCGAAGCTAACTCTTGCCAGCTTTTGTTGCCGTAAATTGCTACTTTTTCGAATTTAGGGCCGATTTTCAAACCCAACTGAAAATCATCCCAGGCTGCACGAAGCTCCCAACCTGAAAACGCTGAAATATCTACCAATACTTTGACCTGAGGGCCTTTAACCCCTGCTAGAGCTGAATCTAACAAGGGAGTGATCACCTGATAATCTTCGTGAGTGAGTTTCCCAATTGCTTTGAAAACAAGGAAGAATTCTGAGCCAAACCGTTCTAGTCCTACTGATATACCGTGGCGTTCACTACTCATAACTGTTACCTCCAATAAATATGTTCATTACGAAAAGCCAAATTTGAGGATTTCTTTATGGGTTAATGATAAGGAACATTTTCTACTAGTTTTTGATTGTAACTATTCCGGACATGTAATCTACAGCATTCCCCGAAATGATAACGCTATCACCAACAATTTCACATTGAACCAGGCCGCTTCTTTGGGATAACTGTTTACCAATAAGCTTATAACGACCAAGTTTTTTAGGGAAGATGCGAATAAGTCCCCGATGTGAGATCATAGCGGTACAGTAAATCACAGCCATAAACGTCTATGAGTC
>NZ_JBAHZB010000242.1:0-740 GCF_036697315.1 Alteromonas sp. 14N.309.X.WAT.G.H12 | reverse complement strand
GTTTTATTATCGAGTTCGAGGAACGCCTCGAAAAGCATATTAACTAATGGCAGTTACACAGAATCTGTTACAGGCTCTTTTTTTCAGACAAATATCTTTGGAAAGAAATGTTATTTTTCATCGTACTATTCATAAACAGCGTGGGTTTTCCTATTGAATTATAATCTTCACTGTACTTAGATTTTAAAATTTTTTTAAGTTTTTGGAAGCAGGAAAAATAGCAAACAATAAGGACAAGCAAAACTGCGCTTGATAGTACAATAAAAACATTGAACATTATTTAATTACCCTCAGTAATATCAATACGCGTAACTACGGAGTTTGTCATAAATCCTCCGGCAACATAACCCATGCTGAACGTAAAAGAACCTACATCGTTGTTATCCAAGACAGTTATTGTCCCACAAAAACCAACTCCAAGTCCCCCACAAGCTTTATGAACAGATGACACTGGAGAGCTGTCTACTAAATTTTTACCAATTGTACTAAATTTCCAGTTTGCTGTTACTGCAACACCCGCTCCAGAATTGCTTCCTATCCCTCCAGAGACACTACTACTGCCGTCTTCATTTACGACAATTTCGGCTGTTCCCCCTAAACCTACTCCAACAGTTCCTGACGCGCTCGCTGAATCAGGTTTGACAGCATCAAGGGTAGTAGCCGCAATATCCTTTGTTAACTTGCCAATTTCTTTCAAAGTTTCTTTTGTACTATTTGTTGAATCAGTCCACCCCTTTGCC
>NZ_JBAHZB010000241.1:0-743 GCF_036697315.1 Alteromonas sp. 14N.309.X.WAT.G.H12 | reverse complement strand
ATAACTTTTAAATAAGGGGCGCAGACGTGTGGGCTAAAATCCGAACGAAGTGAGCAGCCCACATGTTTGCGTCCCAGCCCGCGCAGCGGGCGAACTTGATTTTGTTGTTATGCGCGTTTTATACCGCAGCCATATTATACGGTGAGACATGCAAAGAGCCTTGATGTTGTCTTGTTTGCCACAAATCAAAAGCATTTTGCAAACGAAGCCAATGGGCCGCAGAAGGCTTACCGAAAACTAGTTCAAGACGAAGAGCCATCTCTGGGGTGATAGCCCCTTTACCATTAAGAACTTTCGATAATGTTTTACGGCTCACATCTAAATGTTGCGCTACATCAGTAATGGTCAGTTCTAGAGCATCAATAACAAGATCTTTGAGTATCTCACCGGGATGCGCTGGGTTATGCATATTCATTAGTGATAATCCTCGTAATTAACGATTTCAACATCTCGTCCAACAAAGCGGTATGTTACTCTCCAGTTCCCACTTACTCGGACAGACCAAATATCATTTCTGTTACCTTTGAGTTTATGCATATAAAGGCCTGGTAAATCCATGTCATCAGGTGTTTCGGCTTGATCGAGATTCGACAGAATAAGACGAAGCTTATTTTCGTGCTTTTTCTGAATTCCTGACGTGGTTCCTTTAGCGTAAAACTTCTGAAGGCCTTTATGTATAAAACTCTTAATCATGACTCTATTGTAACCTCAGGGGTTACGGATTGCTAGCGTAATTTTTGTGA
>NZ_JBAHZB010000240.1:0-851 GCF_036697315.1 Alteromonas sp. 14N.309.X.WAT.G.H12 | reverse complement strand
ACTGACAGTGACAGCGATACCCAAACCTTTACCACTACGGTGCTGCCCGATGGTAGCTTTACCATCGATTTACCGGCTGCGGCTTCCGAAGGGTTACTCAATGTGGACGTGTCGGTGCTCGATGCCGCTGGGAATCTCGCGTCAGTAAGCACCTCCGGCCTTATCGATCTCACCTTGCCCATACTGAACCTGGATGCACTGTCCAACCTCAACAGCGCCACTCCCACCATTAGCGGGACCTGTGATGAAATCGGGGCGGTGATCAGTATTGAAGTCACTGACAGTGACAGCGATACCCAAACCTTTACCACTACGGTGCTGCCCGATGGTAGCTTTACCATCGATTTACCGGCCGATGCCGCAGAAGGCTTGCTCAATGTGGATGTGTCCGTGCTCGATGCCGCTGGGAATCTAGCTTCGGTTAGCACCTCTGGCCTTATCGATCTCACGCTCCCAATACTCAACCTGGATGCTTTGTCTAACCTCAACAGCGCCACCCCAACTATTAGCGGCACCTGTGATGAAATTGGGGCGGTGATCAGTATCGAAGTCACCGACAGTGACAGCGATACCCAAACCTTTACCACCACGGTTTTACCAGACGGAAGCTTTACCATCGATTTACCGGCCGATGCCGCAGAAGGGTTACTCAATGTGGATGTGTCGGTGCTCGATGCCGCGGGGAATCTGGCTTCGGTTAGCACCTCTGGCCTTATCGATCTCACCTTGCCCATATTAAACCTGGATGCGCTGTCCAACCTCAACAGTGCCACCCCCACCATTAGCGGGACCTGTGATGAAATCGGGGCGGTGATCAGTATTGAAGTCACTGACAGTGACAGCGATACCCA